>JAFAQG010000477.1 GCA_019246575.1 Acidobacteriaceae bacterium | reverse complement strand
CGCCGTCGACTGAAATGAAGGCATCGATGCGATCGCGGCACGGGCACTGCTCGAAGAGATATTTGCCTCCGCGCAGATTACCGAGACCCTCTTCGCCGACGTTTGCGACGAACAGAAGTGAACGCCGGGTATGAATATTCGCCGGACGCAACGCCTCAGCCAGTGCTATCAGCACCGCAAGTCCTCGGGAATCGTCCTCGATGCCTGGCCCGTTCAATCGCGTTCCCAGCCGCTTGACCGTGAAGTCGGTAGCTTCAGGAAAGACGGTGTCGAGGTGAGCCGCGATGACGAGTGCACGGTCCGATGTTCCCGGACGCCAGCCGAGCACGTTGCCGATGGGGTCGATTTCGACATGTTGTAAGCCCACGCGCTCGAACTCCTGTTTCAAAAATTCTCCGCGTTTTTGTTCGTGGAAGGGGGAAGAGGGAACCTGCGCAATTGCGATCTGCTCTTCAATCTGCTCATGCTCGTGACTCTTGATGTAATCAAGCGCCGCGCGGACTTCCGGTTTCGAAAGCAGCGCATCTCCTGCGTAGGCCTGAATTGGCGTTACCAAGAGCGCCATCCGGCACCACACACATAACAAACACCAGGAGTTCGTCAGTCGCACGCTGGGGCCACCTTCAAGACCGGAAGCTCAATATGAGAAGCCGCCCCGGGGGAGGCGAAGATGCGCTGAGTGGCCTTCCGGTAATCGGAATCTTTCGCTTCGAAAATATTGGGCACAAATTTCTGCGGGTTGCGGTCGATGACGGGAAACCAGGTGCTCTGAATCTGGACCATGATTCGGTGCCCCCTCAGAAATGAGTGATCGTTTGTGTGCAGATCGATGCTGTACGGGGTCACTCTTCCGGGCGCGATCGGCTCCGGATGCTCAAAACTGTTGCGAAAACGGCCGCGGAACACTTCGTCGGCGATGATCAGCTCGTATCCGCGCAGCTTCGGGTCGGGTTCGTAGTTCTCCGGGTATACATCGATAAGCTTCACAATCCAATCGGAATCGGTACCCGTCGTTGAGGCAAAGATCCGCACGACGATGTCGCCGGCCACAACCACGTCTTCGGTAAGCGGCTCTGATTCCCAGGTCAGGACATCGGGACGGTGCTCGACAAAACGCTGATCTTCAACCAGCCAGGTGGGCCATCCCCCACCCGGATACGTTGGGCTGATCGGCCGGCGCCGGTAGGGCACGGGATTCGCCGGGTCTGAGATGTACTCATCGAATTGTGATGCTCCTGTGGGTGGAATGTCGAAAGATAATCCACCGCCGGCGTGCAAGTAAAGATTGCGGCGCTCGGCTTCTCGTGGCGGCCACGTATTGAACCGGCACCAGCGGTTGGATCCGGTCTCAAAGGTCAGTGCCTCGCGAAGCGGCAGTTGCCCTTCGCCATGGAGCCAATAGCGGAACCAGGGCGCCAGAACGTTTCGGCGAAAATATTCACTGCTATTCTGTCCAAATTTGATATCGCCCAGCGACGAGCCGTCCGGCTGATTCCAGCCGCCGTGATTCCATGGCCCAAGCACAATGTAATTGCGGTGCTCTTGATCGTCTTGTTCGAATAGCTCGTAAATCTTTTCCGGACCGTAGAAATCTTCCTGATCCCACCATCCGCCGACATTCAAATTTGGAACTGTGGTTTTTTTCAGGTAAGGCGCGAACGCTTGCCGTTGCCAGAATTCGTCGTAATTCGGATGCCTGACAAAGTCGTTCCAGGTGGGCATGCGTCCATGCAAGTAACGTTCGTTCACGTGCGCGGGCGAGCCAAGCGCAAGATACCAGGAATAGGTGTCGTAACGGTCGAACTGGAAATGAGTATCTTCGGTCTTGCTGGTTTCGAGCAGTGCGGCATACTCGAAGCCGTAACTAAGGCGGAACGCGCCGTTGTGATGAAAGTCATCGCCGAGGAACTGGTCGGCGGGCGAGGCCTGTTCGGAAGCCGCTTTCAGCGCCGGGTGAGGAGAAAGCAGCGCCATGGTCGTTAGCCATCCGCCGTAGGATGTGCCGAATATGCCGACCTTGCCGTTTGTATTCGGGACGTTTCGCAGCAGCCAGTCGATTGTGTCATACGCATCTGTAGATTCATCGATACCGTGCGAGCCGTGCGATTCGGCCGGTGGGCGGAACATGACAAACTCGCCTTCGGACCCGAACCGGCCGCGAATATCCTGATAAACAAAGATGTAACCATCTGGTGCGAGAGCCTGCACATTGGGATTCGACCACAACACGGCTGGATCGTTGATCGCTCCATACGGCGTGCGTGTGAAGATTATGGGCAGTGCGCCCGCGTAGTCCTTCGGGACGAATATAGCGGTGTGCAGGCGGACGCCGTCGCGCATCGGCACCATGGCTTCCGTCTTGTTGAAACGAACATCGTTCGATGCCTGAAATGAGAGTCCCAGGGCTATAAGAATGAGCACACAACAGAGACGCGCAGCTGGATTCATATAGCTTCGAGCGCCTGGCGTAAATCGCCGATGAGATCGACAGTATCCTCGATTCCGACCGAGTAGCGGATGAGAGCTTCGGGAATGCCCGCGTCGGCGCGCTCTTGCGAGGTGGATTCGACGTGACTTGTGGTTGCGGGCGGGCCAGCGACGGTTTCGACAGCGCCCAAATTCGCCGCGAGATGCGCGTATTGCAAGCGCGGCAGCAGAGTGTTCACAGCTTCGAACCCGCCTTTCGGCGCGAAGCTAAGGACCCCACCGAAACCACTCATCTGTTTCCGGGCAATGTCATGATTCTCGTGCGATTCGAGTCCGGGATAAAACACTTTCTCGATTTTCGGATGCGCCTTCAGGAACTGCGCGATGGCTAGGGCGCTTTCATTTTGTTGCCGGATCCGGAGGTGCAGCGTTTTCAGCCCGCGTAAGAGCAAATAGGCAGCGCCGGGATCGAGGCACGCACCTGTAATTTCCCGGAAATGATAGATGCGACCGACAAGATCGCGCGAGCCGCAGACGACGCCTCCAAGCGCGTCCGCGTGCCCGCCGAGAAACTTCGTCGCGCTGTGAATGACAAGATCAGCGCCCAGCCGGAGCGGCAGCTGATTAATCGGTGTTGCGAAAGTGTTATCAACGACGACGAGAGAACCACGTTTGCGCGCTGCGTCCGCGAGCCGTTGCAGATCGATAACCTTGTTGGTCGGGTTCGTGGGGCTCTCAAGATACAAGACCTTAGAGCCTTCAGAAATCGCGGCCTCGAGCTGCAGGTGATTGGTCGTGTCGCAAAGCGTTACCTGAATATGGAAGCGCGGCAGAAATTCGATAAACAATTTGTTTGTGCCGCCATATGTATCCTTGACGGAAATGATGCGCTCTCCGGGCGACAACAGGGTAAACAGCGTATTGCTAACGGCAGCCATGCCGCTGCCAAAACTCGTCGCGGCTTCAGCGCCTTCGAGTTGTCGTACTTTCTCTTCGAATGCCTCGACTGTGGGATTCGTGTTCCGCCCGTATATGTGTCCCGCTTGTTTGCCTTGGGCGACTTGTAACCAGCGGTCTACGTCGGGGTACCCGAATGAGACGCTGTGAACCACGGGCACCTGAGTCGAGCCCATCCAATGGACGTTTTGCTCTCCTGCCCATATCGCACGAGTGCCGAGGCCAGGTTTGCGGGTTTCGAGTTCTTTACTTTCGAGTTCTTCATCGGTTTGCGGCTGAAGGTTGCGTCGCATATTGTGAGACATGAGGAGTGCGCGGCCTGCGACTCCGTCGCGTGCGAGGTGTTCCGCACGCCGACGTTGTCTTTCGCAATGATATCTTCGACCGCGTGATGCGAAACTCCGCTCCCTTACGGTCGCGGCTCTGACCCACGACGGCAGAATACTCAAGCGGCGTTATCGGCAGCCCATTCGGCGAAGAGATCGGGTTCGATGTCCAGGGCGCGGAGCTCGATTTCAGCCATTGGAAATTCGAACCCATTTTGTCGCGGATCCCATTTGGTGTGACGGTCATCGTGTACTGCTGCGATGTATTGCTGCGCAGCCTCACTGAGGCGCTTGCGTTCCTCGCGCTTGCGATTGTCCTGGAGTTGTTTAAGCGAGGCCACGTCCTTCTCGCGCTGGCGGCGAAGGCGGTTTTCCTGGATGCTCAGATTATTGATCTGGCGCTGATAGGCGAGGAAGACTTTCGCTTCGATGAGCTGCTTGCGCACGTCGGGGTCTTCTTGTGGAAAGAGATCGGCAAATTCGATGCGGCCGACCGCATAAATGCCCATCTCAAGCGAAGGGATGCGCAGCAGACGCCATTCGGTGTCGGCGAGCGACTGGACGAGATTGCGTTCTTCGTCGGTTGCCGGCTGATGACGTTCGAAGAACGCGGCGACGTGCGCTTCGTACGCGGCGGCATCATCGCCGGGGAGAAGAACGGTACGGCCTGTCAAACCAGTTTTGACGGCGTTCAGAGAAGATTTCGCTTTGCCGGTGTCGGAGGTAGGACCGGTGGAAAGCTGCGCGTTGGCGCGATTGGCGTTAATTTGGGCGGCGCTGGACATGTGTGTTGTTGGCTCCTGAAACAGAACTGGCTCATAAAACGCGCGGCGGCGTTCAATGAGCCTGGGCAAAGGTAGCACGGCGAGGTCCAAAAACGAACTACTTACGATGAGAAATCGCCGTAACCTAAAGCATGCGTGGGAGAAGAAAAAGGTGCGAGTCGCGTGATCGTATGACAGCGCTGCCGCAGATTGTTGAGCTGACCGGTCTGCGGGGATCGCCTCGAGTATTCAGAAAACGAGCTTCAATGAAAGCTGAATCGACCGCGGGCCTCCAATCTGATACAGCGGGTTGAAGGCGGGTACAGTTCCCGACGCGAATAGACCGTTGTTCAGCATGCTGGAGGACGTGCCAAATGCACCATTCGCGATGTTGAGCGAATTTCCGGTGAGAGCGAAGCTCGGAGTGTTGAAGACGTTAAACACATCGGCGCGAAACTGAAGTGCGACAGATTCGTGGATGGGAAACTGCCGGCGGAGCGTCATGTCGAGTTCGTTCCAACCGAAGCCGCGGAGCGCATTACGGCCCAAATTGCCCTGAATACCGGGCACGGGAGCGGCGAAGGCGGCTTTGTTCAGACCACGCCCTCCCGGACACGGCGCCTTATATGCCGCCGCGCAGTCCGCAGCGGTCAGAAATGGCGCCTGGCCCGCGACCAGATTGGGACGTTCGTTCAGGGTGTTATTCGGCAAAAATTGGACGAAGTTGACCGCCGAATCGATAATATTGATCGGCAGCGCGGTACGAGCCCGGTAGATGAGGTCCGTTCCCCAATTACCCAGCAAGCCGCGGACGAGCGGATTCTTCGCCGGCGATCGGATTTCGTAACTGATGGCGGTCTGAAAGGACTGCCGGACATCGAAATCGGAGCTGCCACGCTCTCTCGAGATCGGCAGCACAGTCGCGTTCGGCAGAGCGTCGGCTTCCATGGACCCTGTGTCGATGGAATGAGCCCAAGTGTACGATGCCATGGTCTGCAGGCCCGCGGACAACCGGCGCTGAAACAAAGCTTGGAACGAGTGATAATCGGATGTTGCCGAATTCGTGATTGCCTGAAACCCCTGTGGGAGGTTGGTTGTGTTCGGCGGAGCAAAGGTTTCGAGCAGGAATAGTTTTCTGCCGATCGCGCCCGCATAGGTTAGCGTCAGAGTTTGACGCGCTCCCAACGACTGCTCGAACGCAACATTGATCTGGTAAACCTTCGGCAAACGCAAATTCGGATTGGAGACGATGATGTTTGGCCACGGGGCGGCGTTCGGGTTCGGGTTTAAGTTTCTCGGGTCCTGCTGAACCGGCGTCGCTGGAAAGTTCACCTTGGAAAGCGATTCGTTGGGCCCGTTCACAGTCGAGAAATTCGAGTAATCGCCGGTTGTATCGTAGAAGATTCCCCAGCCCGCTCGAATTACTTGTCCCCAGTCTTTGCTCGTTGAAAGCTGGTACGCCAAGCCGACGCGCGGAGCAAACGCATTGAGTTGGGTCTTATAAATCGCCGAGCCGAGAGGCGCGACTTGAGTAGCTGCGAGATTGTTGTAATCGAGCTGCGTTAAGGCAAGAAACGGCACGTTGTTGAGGGCGCCCGGGGGCGGATTGTATTCCCAGCGGAAGCCATATGTCACCGTGAGGCGGGGAGTCAATTTCCACGTGTCCTGCGCATAAAGACTCAGCTGGTGATACAGCGAGACCGTGTACGGATTGAACAAGGCCAGATACGTGTCGGCAATGCCGTTGTTCATTGCGGCGGTTGTATTGAACGTGTAGCTCTGCTGATAGGGCGGGCGCGCCTGAATGGGAGTGAGACGCCGGAAATCAATGCCGAACTTCATCAGATGCGTTCCGCGCGTTACGGCCAAATTGTCGATGTAGTTCCATTGATGAGCTTCGTTTTTGGTTTCTTCGCCGATTCTCCACGCAACGGCCGGCGCGTAAGTGATGAAGAAGCGTGTGGTGGCCGGGGTGACGGTCCCGCCGCCCGGCAGCGAGATCTGCGGAAAGACGACCGGATCCGTCGTGGAGATGGGAGTAGCGCCTGCAAAAGCATCGAGCGTGCTGTTCGCGAAACCTTTGGCGAAGCTGTAATTAAAACGGAAATCGTTGAGTATTGCGGGGGTGATGCTGTAGGAGGTTCCCGCTGTCCACGACTGCCAGTCCGGCTCATTCACAAAAAGTGAGGTAGCGTTTGCGCTGCGCGCGCTCGAAGTAGAGGGCGCGTAGCTTGTGCGCACGAACATGTTCAGCTTGCTGCTGATGTTGTAATCGCCCCGGATACTGTAAGAGTCCGATTTCGCGGTTGCCGGATACCCTGAGCAAAAAGGACTCAAGAGCGGATCCGGCGAAGCAGGGAGCGCGCTGCCACATCCGCCCACGGTTGGCAGGGGGTACGCGTTGAGGTAAGGCCGCACGGCAGGGACTGCGGCGTGAGCCCCGGCGGGACACGGACCGGTACCGCGCGCACATAAGGACGGCACCTGCTTCAGCAGGGGTGTCGGCTGTACCAGCCGCAGCCCCTCGTAGGAGCCGAAAAAGAAGACCTTGTTCTTCCAAACCGGCCCGCCGAGCACGCCCCCAAAATCGTTCTGCCGCTCGGGCGGATGTTGCGGAACGCCCGTCTTTGGCGGGATCGCATTCAGAAACCAGTCGTTCGCGTCGAGGACATTGTTGCGCAGGTACTCGAACGCGTCACCGTGGAATTGGTTGGTTCCGGTGCGGGTAGCGATCGAAACCTGCCCGCCCGGAGTTCGTCCGAACTCCGGAGCAAAGCTTGACGTTTCTATTCTGAATTCCTGAATAGCATCGATGGAGGCGAGGTTATTGAACCCGCCCGTCGCAGTCGGCTGCACGCCGGAACCGGAGGCGCCGGCGAGCACACTGCCGCCCGCGCCCACGCTGATATTTGCACTCACTCCGTCGACGCTGAAGTAGTTTGCATCCGGACGCTGGCCATTCATACTGAACTGTCCGGGGCTCCCCGAACTGACCGGAGTGATGACCACGCTCGGAGTCAAGGTGATCAAAGATTGGATGCTGCGCCCGTTCAAAGGCATGTTTCCGACAAAATCGCGCCCCACTACGGTCCCCACTGCTGCATTTTCCGTGTTGACCAGCGCAGGTTCCCCCGTAACGACGACAGTCTGATTGATGGATCCCACCGGCAGCGTAACGTCCTGATCGACCCGGTCCTCAACATGTAAATGCAGGTCTTCGCGAATGACTTGTTCAAATCCCTGGGCGCGCACCGCAAGCTTGTATGAACCCGGGTGCAGCGGCGCGAAACTGTACACGCCCGACTCATTCGATTTCATCTGGTTTGAGACGCCGGTATCGACGTTGGTCAGCGTGACGTCGGCGCCCGCGATGACGGCTCCGGAGGCATCTGTGACGCGCCCGGACAGAGTAGCCGTATCGGCTTGGCCCCACAGAACTGAAGACCCCAGCAGGCAAAAAAAGACAAGGAGACAGACTGTTCGCATTGCAAACTCCAGCAGTTTCAAAGATGATAAGCCGTGCGATTGGTGAGAGTCAAACGCGTGAGTACTGGCAATGCGATATCGAAGCGGAGCCGAATTCAATCGGACTTAGAAATCGAGTCGCAACGTCAGTTGCAAAACGCGGTTTGCCCCATATATGTATGGAGAGGTAGCGCTCATCTGACCAAACTGGGCGCTGCTCATAGTGAAGTTATTCGAGGTCAGGCCGAAATTAGTGTGATTAAAAACATTGAAAGCATCAGTACGGAAAGTTATGGCCAATCGCTCCGTAACGGGGAAGTGCTTCGCGAGAGTGACATCGAAGTTAATTAATCCCGGTCCGTAATAGCCGTTCCGGGGCGAGCTACCGACGCGGCCGGCGGGCGCGCAGCCGCTGTTCACGCGGACATTGGAGGCGGCGCTATAGCCTGGGCAAAGCGGATTTCCGGCGACTTTCCCGAAATACGCCGGATCGAAAAAATTATCGGGATTTGCACGATTGATGATCAGCGGACCGCTGCCGGCAATATCGGGGCGGTCCAGGAATGTATTGAACCCGCTGAAATCCACCTGTTTGTTGGCGTAGACG
>JAFAQG010000103.1 GCA_019246575.1 Acidobacteriaceae bacterium | reverse complement strand
ATGTCGAGTATCAGATCTCTGTGCTCGCTCTGCGCCTGCTGCAAGACATCGGCATGCGTGCCATAGAGATAGCCGAAAACTTCGGCGTGTTCCAGGAACTCGCCGTTGCGGATGCGGAGCTCGAACTCTTCGCGCGAAATAAACACATAGCTTTCCCCCGGCACCTCTGCCCCGCGAGCCGGGCGGGTGGTGTAGGAAACCGAGAATCGCAGATCGGGATCGCTGGCGAGGAGACGAGCCACCAAGGTCGATTTGCCCGAGCCCGACGGCGCAGAGATGATGAAGACGTTACTCATGGTATGCCGCGGAGCTATGCGGAACTGCGAATCATTCAATATTGACAGCCTGTTCCCGTGTTTTTTCGATGTGCGCTTTGATCGCAAGACCCAAGGCCGTGATGCTTAACCCTGCATCGCCCGTACCCGACGTTTTGGCCAGAATAGTGTTTGTCTCGCGGTTCATTTCCTGCAGTAAAAAATCGATGGGCTTACCTATCTGACCGCCGTCTTGAAGTAGCCGGCGCAGTTCGCGGGTGTGAACAGTGAGCCGGGTAATTTCTTCCTCTACATCGGAGCGATCGGCAATCAGGGCAGCTTCTTCAGCCAAGCGGCTCTCACTTATACTTGCTCCGTTCAGCAGCTCTGAAAGCCGCTCCCGGAGCCTGTTGTGGAAGTGCTCGCGCGCCTCTTCTCGGATTTCGTTGATTCGAGCCGTGCTCTGCTCGATCGCGGAGGCCTCGCCCTCGAACGCATGCAACAGTTCGCTGCCCTCCCGCTCACGATATCCGTTGAGACCTTCAATGCAGGCCTTCAGAGCAGGCATCAACTCCGCTTCGAAGCTGCTGTCGAGAGACGTGCGCTCTCCTTCGCTCCCCAGAACGCCCGGGAGCGTGAAAAGCATGTTGAGATCCGGTTCGCTGTCGAGGTGATGTTGTTTCGCCAGCTGCTTGAATGCCGCCAGATAGCGGCTCAAAAGATCTCGATTCACACCGCACGAATCCGACTCACCGTCACGCGAGAGGCGCGCGCGGATTTCGACGTGCCCGCGGCCGATGTTCTGCTTCAGCACGCTGCGCATCGCATTCTCGAATGCAGCCAGCTCGGACGGAAGATGAAAGTGCAGATCGAGTCCGCGATGGTTTACGCTGCGCAGGCTGAGGAACAGTTCCCCCGCATTCGTCTGTTGCTGAACGCTCGCAAATCCTGTCATGCTGCGGATTCGAGATGAGCCGGTCGGTCGAGGAGTCATCGAGCCGTTCTAGCCGGCAATGGCGTTCGAGTCCACATGCTGAAGCTCGTGAAGGCGCTGGTAGATGCCTTTGAATGCCACCAACTCGTCATGCGTTCCGCTCTCCACCATTCGCCCCTTGTCGATAACCACGATCTTGTCCGCGTGCCGGATGGTGGAAAGGCGATGAGCAATCACGAGTACAGTTCGGCGCTTCATCAGGGCAGCAAGCGCCTGTTGAACCAGCCGCTCCGATTCCGTATCGAGGTGCGAAGTCGCTTCGTCCAGGATCAGAATGGGTGCGTCCTTCAGCAGCGCACGAGCAATCGCGATGCGTTGCCGCTGACCGCCGCTCAGCTTTGCGCCCCGCTCTCCAATGATGGTTCGATATCCGTCGGGCAACTTTCGGATGAATTCGTCGGCGAGCGCGCCGCGCGCGGCGTCGAAGACATCGTCTTCGTTCGCTTCCGGCCGTCCGTAAGCAATGTTGTCGAACACTGTCTCATTAAATAGAAACGTGTCCTGGGCAACGATGCTGACGTTTTCTCGCAGGCTATTCAGTTGCAAATCTCGAACATCCTTGCCGTCGATCTTTACAGCGCCGCCGCGCACATCGTAGAAGCGCGGGACGAGGTTGACCAGTGTTGTTTTACCTGCGCCGCTCGGGCCCACGAGCGCCACAATCTGCCCGGCTCTGAGTTCGAAATCGATCTCCTCCAGCACAATCCGGTCGGGTGACGCAGGGTAGCTGAAACGCACGTTTTCAAAGCGGATCCCGCGCTCGAACTTCGGCATCCGAATGCTATTGGGCCGGTCGATGATGCCCTGCTGGTTATCAAGATATTGAAAAACCTGTGCGGCTGCGCCGATGCCGCCTTGAAAAATGTTGTGAATGCCGGTAAGCCGTTTGATGGGCTCATACAGCATCACGAGCGCCACAACAAACGCGCTGAATTTGCCCGGTGTCATGGCGGCCGTTTTCACCTGCAATCGCGCGAGTGTTAACAGGCCGACCACGCTCGCGGCGCCGACAAATTCAATGATGGGTGAGGGAAGCGCCTGCTGCGCGACATAGCGCAGAGTTCCGGTTTTGAAGCGCTGCGCTGCCAGCCGGAAACGCTTCGACTCAAATTCTTCGGCGCCGAAGCTCTTGACGACTTGGTGACCGGTGATCGTCTCCTGCAGAATTTCGGTCAAGCCCGCGGCCATATCCTGAGCATGTGTGGTTGTTTTCCGGATGCGCCTCCCTAATCTGACCGTGAGAAATGCGACAACGGGGAACGCGACAAGGCTGATCAGCGATAATCGCCAATCGAGGCTGACAAGGCCGATGATGAGGAAAATCGCGGTGAACATCTGGCGCAGCCAGTCAGCCAGCATCGTGGAGACGGATTCCTGCAGCCGCGCGATGTCGTTCATGATGGACGACATAATGCGCCCGGTGGTCTGGTTCTCAAAGAACTGCGAATCCTGCCGCAGAACGCGGTCGAAGACTTCCTGGCGCAGATCCATGACGGCGCTGATCCCCACCCAATTCACGAGATAGTTGCCGGCGTAATCGCAGATGCCTCTTGCCGTGAAGCAAAAAAGAATTGCGATTGCGACCATGGTCCAGATACGGTGCGTGAACGGGATCAGCTCGTTCAGATAAACATGGATGCCGGTCAGCGGAATAGAAAACAGCAGCGCGGGGGAATCGGAGGAGGCGGCGTTGAGCCCGCGGTCGAAAACCAGCCGTATCAGCTGCAACAACAGCCCTTGCGAAGCCCCGACGACAGCCATGAACACAACCGAGACAAGCAGCGCCGGGATGTACGGCTTCGCGTACCGCAGAAGCCGGAACAGCTCTCTCAAGCGTGTGCCTCTTCGAGGGCGCGTAGACGTTCGAGCGCGGCGATCACCCGAGACACACTGACGTGCCCCAGACCATCCGGAGCAGCGACGATCTCAGATTCTGTTCGCCACGGGCCCCAAATGGCCGGATCGGATGCGCCGAACAGCACGACGGTCGGGACTCCGAAAGCAGCGGCGATGTGTGCAGGGCCGCTGTCGTTTCCAATAAAGACGCTTGCCTTTGAGATAACTGCTTTCACATCGCTCAAGCTGCCCTGAAACACACGGTAGCGACTGAACGGCTGGCGATTGTCGGAAGCGGCGGCGAGAAAGACCGGAGTTATGTTCCAGAGTTCGAGGTAACGCGCTAGCTCGCAGAATTTTTCCGGAGCCCACTGCTTGTTGGGAGCGGAGGCAAAAGGATGAAGCACGGCGTAGCGGGGCTGAAACGGGCATGGGCCGGCAAAGAGGCGGCCGCGTGGAATCTCCTGAACGGGAACCCCGAGAGCGAAAACCGCAGACGCGAGGTGCTCGGCCGTGTGCACGACGCGATTGACACCCATGATCTCTTGAGCGCGCCTGATTTTGAGGTTGTATGCAAACGTGATGCTGTGATGGGAGAAGCCGGCGCGCCATCTGGCCCCCGAAAAAGCAGTGATCCACTGGCTTCTCGCGCCGCCATGCAGGTTCAGGCACAGCTGAGGCCTCCAGGCTCGGACGGCTTGCCACGTCGCGGGTAGTACGCGGTCGATCGATGGATGGTCGTCGAACACGGCGGCGAAACGTTCTTCGACGACAACGCCGATCTGAATGTCAGGCCTGGCCGCCTTCAGCAGCTCGATAGCAGGCGTTGTGAGGACGCAATCGCCGAGCGAGCGCAGGCGGACAATCGAGACGCGGGCGCGCTCTGGGAGTTGCTCGAGGACTGCCATTGCGGATTATGGTTCCACGGTTGCCTGGTCAATGAGCATGATCGGGATATCGTCCCTGATCGGGTAAACGCGCTTACATTCGACACACTTGAGCCCGCTGCCGTCCTCTTTGAGGTCCAGCTTCGCTTTGCAAACCGGGCAGACGAGGATCTCCAGCAACTCTTTGCTGACAGGCATGGAACCATTTAGTTTACCAATAGTTACGCTCGAATCCGGAATTTCGGAGTCGCACGGGACCAATATTCTCTTGCCGCACTATGCACACGTGTGCAAATCTGGGAACAGGGAGATTTACACGTATGCAGGTCGTATCGCCCGAAGTGCCTCTTAAGCAGCTCGATGACTGGGACGATTTCGTCGCAAGCCGCTACAAGCAGGACAAGCCGGTCGAAGAATTCCGCAACTACAAGGCGGATGCGAACCCGGGAGTGACGGAGTTCTATCGTCAGAACCATGCCTATCAGACGCTCGATTTCGTGCTGCGCAAGAAAGCCGAGTACTGCCCGTTGCAACGCGGCAAGAAAAGCATCTGGGAGATGGCCGAGTATCTGAACACGCTCGTGGACGACAGCGATCCCGATACCGATCTGACGCAGATCGAACATCTGTTGCAGACCTCCGAGGCCATCCGCAAAGATGGGCACCCGCGCTGGTTTGTGCTCGCGGGGTTTGTTCACGATCTTGGCAAAGTGCTGTGTCTCTATGGCGAGCCGCAATGGGCCGTGGTCGGCGACACGTTTCCGGTCGGCTGCGCCTATTCCGATCAGATCGTTTTCCCGGAATTCTTCGCCGCTAATCCGGACAGCAAGGTTCCCGAGTACCAAACCAAGTACGGCATCTACGAGCCGAATTGCGGGTTAGATAACGTCCATCTTTCCTGGGGGCATGACGAGTACATCTATAACGCCACGCGAAACTATCTGCCCGAAGAAGCGCAATATATGTTGCGCTATCACTCGTTCTATCCCGCGCACAGGCACGGCGCTTATACGTACCTGATGAACGATCAGGACGAGCGTATGTTCGAATGGGTGCGGAAGTTCAATCCTTACGATCTGTACTCGAAAGGCCGCGAGCGTCCGAACATGAAAGAGATCCTCCCCTACTACGAGGATCTGGTGGCCGAGTTTTTCCCAGACAAGATCGACTGGTAGTGCTCCAGCGTCACTGTCCCTTCGGAGCTGCGGTTGAGCCCCGCACAATCAGCTCGCCTTTTACTTTAAGTGTCTTGTTCTGCTTCTGACCAGAGAGAAGCAGCAGGAGGAGTTGCATCGCCTGCCGGCCGATTTCTGATTTGGGCTGATGCACGGTCGTGAGCGGAGGGCGGAGGAACGGCGTGAAAAACAGATCGTCGAAGCCGCAAATCGAAAGTTCCCGGGGAATCTCGATCCGACGCCTTCGAGCTTCATCGAGCACGCCCAAGGCGGACATGTCGTTGTAGCAGACAATTGCGCTCGGTGGCTGGCCCAGGTTTAGCAATTCTGCCGCAGCCTCACGCGCTCCCGCCGGCTTGCCGTCTCCGCGAACGACATACGCTTTTCGCAAACGTATGCCGCTGGCGAGGAGACCCGCCCGGTAGCCCTCGTAGCGCTCGGCATCGGATTGCATTCCGAACCGGTCTCCGAGGTACGCGATGTTGGTGTGCCCGAGAACGGCCAGATGCCGCGTTGCCTGCTCCGCCCCATCGACGTTATCGATTGTGATCGAATGAACGAAATCGCCGGGATGCTGGTTGTTGAGCAGCACGATCGGAATCTTGAGATCGGCCAAATGCTCCACGTTGAGTGCGCCGACTCTGGAGGAAGCCACGAGGATCCCGTCTACCCGACGCTCCTGAAACGAGCGGACTACAGACATTTCGCGCTCGGGTTGTGCCTGCGAAGTCGCCAGGATCACGGAGTATCCGGCGTTGTTTGCTACTTCTTCGATACCGCCGACGACTTCGCCGTTGAACGGATCGGCGATGCTGGTTACCACGACGCCGATGGCGTGCGTTTTCCGGGTGACCAGGCTGCGGGCAATGGCGCTGGCAGCATAGCCGTGTTCTCGCGCAATGCGCTGAATGCGCTCCCGCGTCGGCGCCGGAAGCAGCGGGCTGTTGTGCAATGCGCGCGAAACGGTCGAGTGCGAGACCCCGGCTATACGCGCGATGTCTTTGATCGAAATGGCCATGACGCCAAGGGATGCGTTAGTGCGATCCGCGTGCTCCAGGGATAATGGCTGTTGTTCGCACGGCCTTTTCTTACTACTAGCACCGGGAACAGCGTTGTGCGGTACCAGGTGCATGGCCGCGGGACTCCGCTGGTCCTGATTCACGGGCTCGCGGGTTCGACCGTTTGCTGGAGGCGCAACACGAGCGCACTCAGTCAACACTATTCGGTATACCTGGTGGACCTTCCTGGCTTCGGTTGCATGCGTAAGTATGGCCGGGAGTTCTCGATTGAAACAGCGGCGGAGTGGCTGCGCGCGTTTCTGGACGCGGTGAAGCTTGAAACTGTGGATCTGATCGCTCACTCTATGGGCGCGCTGATCACGGCCATGTTCGCGGCCAGGTGGCCTGAGCGAGTGAAGAAGATCGTCCTCGCAGCTCCGGCTATCGCGCTGCCGCGAACGGGGATTGCGGCTCATCTGGTTCCGGTGGCGCGCGAAACCCTGTATTTCCGGCCAACATTTCTGCCGTTTGCTACCTTCGACGCGTGTCGGACGGGTCTGCCGTTGCTGCTGCGCGCTGGACGCGAGATTCTGAACGCGGACGTCAGCCGCGCGTTATCGAATATCAGAAGCTCTTGTCTTCTGGTGTGGGGGGAACGAGACCGGCTTGTCCCGG
>JAFAQG010000278.1 GCA_019246575.1 Acidobacteriaceae bacterium | reverse complement strand
AGAGCCGGCGCGGTAGGTGTATTGATCGGGCTGGTCGCGCCCGGAGATCCCATTTCGTTTAGCTACGCAGGTGGGTCGGACTTCGTTCCCTCCCTAGTGATCACCCAAGCCCTTAGCAATGCAATCAAGAATGCTTTGGTTTTGTCGCCGGTGAACGCAACTATTAGCCCGGATAACGCCATTCCTGTGCCGCCCTCCACCCTGTGCGGCCCAGGCTAAGCAGTGCTCTTCCGCTCGAGCTCCGCCACCCGGCGCTCGAGCGCGCGCACCGTCCTTAACATCTCCCCCAAACGCGGAAACGCCGCCGAAGCGCGTAGCCACTCACGGGAATCGAACGCCGGCGAGCCGCTCACAACCGCGCCTTCGGGCACATCGTGACCAACTCCGGATTGCGCCCACACGATCGCGTTCTTGTGAATGGTGAGGTGCCCTGCCGACCCCGTCTGTCCTGCCATAATAACGTTCTCTTCAAGAACCGTACTGCCTGCAAGACCGGTCTGCCCGCAGATAATGTTGTCCTCTCCCACCACGCAAGCATGCCCGATCTGACAAAGACTGTCGATCTTTGCGCCGCGCTTCACACGCGTTTCGCCCAGCGTCGCGCGATCGACAGACGTTAACGTCTGGATCTCGACATCATCTTCGAGTACAGTTATCCCCGATTGTGGAATCTTGTACTGGCGTCCGTCGCTGCCCTTTGCAAACCCAAACCCGTCACCGCCGATCACAACGCCGTTGTGTAAAGTGACTCTATTGCCAATGCGCGTAAATTCCCTAACCGAGACATGCGAATGCGCCGTGAAATTCTCGCCGATTGTGCAGGCGTCGTAAATAACTGAATGCGGATAAAGTACGGCATTCGCGCCGATTGTCGTGTTTTCACCGACAACCACATATGCGCCGATCGAGGCATTCCGCCCGATGCGCGCGCTCTCCGCGATAGACGCACTCGCATGAACGCCTGCAGCCGGCTTCGGCGCCTCATAATAGAGCGCCAGGATGCGCGAGAAGTCGTAGTACGGATTTCTTGAGACCAGCGTGGCCGCAACCGTATCCTTCACCGGCTCCGACGCAATCACGGCCGAAGCACGTGTCTGTTTCACCTTTGGCGCATACTTCATGTTCGCGAGAAACGTGATCTCACCGGGGCCGGCTTTTTCGATGGTTCCAACTCCCGTAATCCGAATGTCTCTCGTGCCGGCCACGTCACAGCCCAGCAAGTCACCCAACTCGCCCAGAGTGTAGGACGGCATACTTACTACTCCGTTTCTGCCGTCACTGGGTTGCGTAATTCGCCGATTCCGGAGATCTTGACAACAACATCGTCGCCAGGGCGCAGCCAGCGCGGCGGATTGCGAGCGAACCCTACGCCCGGCGGTGTTCCCGTCGATACGATATCGCCAGGTTCCAGTGTGAAAACGCTCGACAAATACGAGATCAGATCCGGGATTTTGAAAATCAGCTCGCGCGTGTTCGAGTTCTGCATCAGCTCGCCGTTGATCTCCGTCTTCACGTCCAGATTATGCGGATCTGCAACTTCATCCGCCGTTACGATCCACGGCCCCATCGGCGCGAACGTATCGAACGTTTTTCCCATCAGCCATTGTGTTGTCGCACGCTGAAAATCCCGGGCGCTGACATCATTCAAAATCGTGTAACCGAATACGTGATTAGCCCAGCCTTCCGGCTTGATATGGCGTCCACCCTTGCCGATGACAAATGCGAACTCGCCCTCGTAATCGGGAGCTTTCGACACTTTCGGAAGCACGATGTTTGCGCCAGGACCGATTACTGCCGTGGCGAATTTATTGAACATAGTCGGCACGTTCGGGATCTCTGATCCGCTCTCCTTCGCGTGGTCCAGATAATTCAATCCAACGCACAGCAGTTTCCTCGGTGTCGGAATCGGCGCGAGCAGCCGGACTGTACTTAACGGGCGCTTCGAAGCATCCGCGCCGGACTCCAAAACCTCCTGCGCCTTCCTGAGCCCGTCTTTGCCGGAAGCAATAAAGTCGAGCAGCGTTCGAAACCCCGCGGTCGACAAATCCACAACGGTCTCATTTCCCGAAAGCACGCCAGGCCGGGCTGTCCCTTCAACTTCGAACGTGATAAAGCGCATCTCTACAGCTTAGGACGTGCGGGATCGTGCAATCTCTGGCGTCTCTTCTACAGGCACTGGCAGTGTGCTTTCGGGTTCGAGATAGTAGCGCGTCAGCCCTTCTTGCAAAATCTTGAGAGCTTCCTGCGGGGTATTCGCATACCGAAACAAATTCAGGTCGGATTGCGAAATTACCCCGTGCCGTACCAGCGCTTCGAAGTTCAGCACTTCATTCCAAAACTCCTCGCCATAAAGCACGATAAGAATTTTGCTCTCCAGTTTCTCCGTTTGCGCAAGCGTCAGAATCTCAGACAACTCGTCGAGTGTTCCGAAACCGCCCGGAAACACCACGAGTGCTTTCGCGAGATAGGCAAACCAGAACTTCCGCATGAAGAAGTAGTGGAACTCGAAGCAAAGCTCCGGAGTGATGTACGGATTGGGCCTCTGCTCAAACGGTAAGCCGATATTCAGCCCGATCGTCTTGCCGCCCGCATCGTGTGCTCCGCGGTTCGCGGCTTCCATGATGCCGGGCCCTCCGCCGGAGCAAACAACGAATCGCTTGTGCGCCTGATCGCATTCGTTCGCGGGTTGCGAGATGGATTCGCTCCATTCCGTCACCAGGCGCGCCAATTCCCGCGCTTCCCGGTAATACCGGCCAAGAGCTCCGTTCTCTTCTATGCGCGCGGAGCCGAAGAACACTACCGTGTCCTGTATCTTCTCTTCATGGAAATGCGAGAGCGGCCACAAATACTCGGACAGGATACGCAACGGGCGTGAATCCGGGCTTTGAAGAAATGCTTCTTCACGGTAAGCCAGCGGTCTGCGGATGTATTCTTCGGGAACGATCCCGTTTAGATCGTGGTTCTTAGAAGCTGACAAGCTACAATTTTCGCACCCTGTCGCACACCCGCCTGCGGCTTTGATTGTTAAAATTCGGCCATGCCCGGTCGCAACGTCTTTACGGTACTTGAGGAGACCGCGAACAAGTATGGAGACGTGAAAGCGTTGCATCAGCCGCTGGGCGTCAAAGCCGGCGGGGGCTTTCGTTCCTATACATGGAACGAATGGCTCAAAATCTCTCGCGAGATCGCGATGGGACTGCGGACGCTCGGTTTGCAAAAGGGCGACATCGCCTGTATTCTCTGTGAGACCCGCGCCGAGTTCTACTTAGTCGATCTCGGAATTATGGGTGCGGGCGGCGTCGCGGCGGCGCTTTACACCGCTTACCCGATGCCGGATCTCGCGCACGATATCGCGCGCGCCCAGCCTCGATTTCTCTTTGTCGAGGACGCGAAGAGTCTCAAAGCGTTATCGGACGAAGTGACAGCCGAGAACGGCACTGTGCCGGAGCACCTCATCCTTATTACAGGCGAGCAATCCGGGACGCTGTCGCTCGCCGAACTCCAGAAACTTGGGCGCGAAGCTCTGGAGCGCGACCTGGACGCATTCGCGCGCGTGCATGAGGAAATTTCTCCCGAAGATGCCGCGATCCTCTATTTGACCTCGGGCGCGACCGGCGAGCCCAAGATGGGCTTGACCAGCCACACCGCGATTCTGGCGAACATCGACATGGGTCCGACCGTGTTGCCGCTGACCCCGGATGATTCAGTTATCGTTTTTCTACCCTCCGCGCACATCGCCCAGCGAATCGTCCTCGAGCTCGTTCCCATGCGCATGGGTGCGCCGGTGTGGTTTTCGGAGAGCCTCGCGAAATTACCAACCGAACTCCGGACCATCCGCCCGACGATCTTTCTGGCGCCTCCCCGCGTTTGGGAGCGGATGTACACCACAATCCAAACAGAGTTGAGGAAGCGGCCCGCTTTCGCCCGCAAAATCTTCTATGGCGCGCTCGGGCTCGGCATCGAAGCAGCCCGCTTACGACAGGCCGGCAAGCCGATCCCCGCCTGGATGTCTCGCCTGCTAAGGGCAGCCGATAAGGTTGCATTCAAGAAAGTTCGCGAGCGTCTCGGCGGCCGCATTCGAGTCGCGGCATCCGGGGCGGCGCCCCTGGGAAAGGATCTCGCGGAGTTTTATGCCGGTATCGGGATGCCGTTGATCGAAGGCTACGGGCTGACCGAAGCGGGAGTGATTTGCTTTAACCCGCTCGACCGGCCGAAGCCGGGCAGCATCGGCAAGGTACTCCCGGGCGTTGAGGTTCGCCTGGCGGAAGATGGCGAGTTGCAGGTCCGGACCCCTTGCATGTTTAAGGGTTACTATCGCGATGAAGCGGCGACCCGATCCGTATTGAGTGCCGATGGTTGGTTTTCGACGGGCGACATCGCCGAAGTCGACGAAGACGGCTACTGGTACATCACCGGCCGGAAGAAAGAGCTCATTGTTTCCTCGAACGGGAAAAAGATCTATCCGGCGCGCATCGAAAGTCTGTTTAAGCTCGAGCCGATCGTCAATCAGGTCCTGCTGGTCGGCGACAAAAAGCCGTACGTAACGGCGCTCCTGACCATCAACGTCGCTGAAGCACAGAAGTTAAACGGTGTGGAAGATGCGCGCGCGCAACCCGCGGAGATCCTCAACTCAGAACCGGTCAGCAAAGCAGTGCAGGCCGCGGTTTCCCGCGTCAACAAGCAGTTGGCCGACTTTGAGCGGATTCGCCGGTTTAAGATTCTCGAGCGAGACTTCTCGATTGAGCAGGGTGAAC
>JAFAQG010000257.1 GCA_019246575.1 Acidobacteriaceae bacterium | reverse complement strand
TCGAAGCACTCAAACTGGACGGCAAGACGGGTAAGTTGTCGTGTCTGCCGGCAGTTGAGAAGGATTCGCGAGTTAGAACGCCAGTTTCAAACTAAGTTGGACCTGGCGCGGCGGGGAGGCCTGAGAGAAAGTCCCATAGCCGCCGCTTGTTACAGTCGTATTCGCTGACGCGACATTGAAATTCGTGATATTGAAGGCGTTGAAAAAATCGCCCTGGAACTTCAGATCGAAGCGCTCGGTTAGAGCGAAATGTTTTGCCAAGGATAAGTCGTAGCTCTGCAATCCGGGACCTTCGACCACACCGACCCCCATGTTCGAAAACGTGCCTGTCGGTGCGGCTGCGAATGCTGCTTTGTTGAACCATAATGCCGGAGTCGGGTTGCTCACCGTTACAGGCCCGCCCAGGTACTCTGCGCGTCGCGTTCCAGTGGCGGTCGAAGCCATGATGGTGTTGTACGCCCCGGATTGCAGCCGGATAACTCCGCTCAGTTGCCAGCCGCCAATGGCGCTGCGAAGATACCCATTCAGGTTCCGGAGCATGGGCATTTGCCAAACGAAGCTGCCCGTGAAAACATGACGCCGGTCGAATGACAAGGGGCCGTAATTGTAGTGCCGGTCTTGCCAGTTTTCGACATTGTCGCCTTCGCCACTCGCGTCCCCAAGAGCCTTCGACCACGTGTATCCTGCCGTAGCGGTCACCGCGCCGGCGCGCTTTGAAACGTAAACCTGCAGCGCATTGTAGTTAGATGTCGAGTCGCTGAGGTACTGCTGAATACTGGAATACCCGAGATACGGAACAAAGGCGTTGTTGGATGCGTTCGGGTTGGCGGCAACCAATGACAGATTTGGGTAGTTAATATTCGGCTGACGAAGGAGATGCCGGCCCAGGTTGCCGACATAGGATGTTTCGAGCATCATCGATAACGGAAGCTGACGTTGAATACCAAAGCTGTACTGGTAGGTGGTCGTATACTTCAAATGCGGGTCGATAGCGCTAATGCCGCCGAGCGGCGCCGCACCTGGCGCGCCGCCGGTAATGTTCGAAAGATTCCCGTTGTTGTACTCGGAGATCTGCAGAATCGGAGGAAGATTCACCTGGCTGAAGGTCACATTCCCTTCCGGACGATCGTAGAATACACCGAAGCCCCCGCGCAACACTGTCTTGTCGTCGAACGCGTAGGCGAAACCAAAGCGCGGACCGAAAAGGCTCTTGGAATCGTACAAGCCGCGCGGAGCGCCGGCCGGGATCTGCTGGAACAACGGCCCTGTCGAGCCCGGCACTCGTCCCAACTGGCTCTGCGGAATGCCATTCCCCGCCCGGATCAGGCCGTTGTACGGATTCCCGGAACCAGCAACCACAGTACCGTTCAGGGTTACTCTCACCGCCTGCGCCGGATTGTAACGCGCCGGATCGAAGTTCACCATGTTGTTGGCTACGGTGTACATCGGCTCCAGATATTGGTAACGAATGCCGATCTCAAGGCTCAGCTTAGGACTGACCTTCCAACTGTCCTGGACAAAAGCTTCGGGTTGCGTAAAGCGGAAAAATCCCACGGGATCCGTGCTCGCCTCCTGATAACTCTTGAAATTGCCCAACAGAGCGTCCGCTAGCGCATTTCCCGTTGAAGTTGGCGTGCCGCTCGCATTGAAAGTAATATTACCGGGATAAGGAGGCCGCCCGTTCTGGTCTACGCGATCACGAATGTAAACGGCACCCATTCTCAGCACGTGATTGCCGATGGTCCAGGAAAGCGTATTTGAGAACTGGATATCCGTCGTCGGTGACAACAAAGCGAAGTTCGGCCCCTGAAATCCCGCGTAGTTCGTAATACTCACCTGCGGGATGCCGTTATCGTATTGGCCGCCAGAAAAGAGCTGCTGGAATTGAAACCCGTACGTCGCCCGTTCCCACGTGTTCCCGTAAGGAGGAATGTGCTGCGAGGCCCAGCTCGCGTTCGCCCGAGCCTCGTTCACGATATGAGCCGTCGGAATCCAGGTCTCAGCAATGAGAAAGCTCTGCCCGGGCCGCATCCGCAGCGTTGGCGTAGTCGGCAGATTGCCGCTCGCCGCAAACGTTCCGAAAGGATCAATCAGCTGGTTGTCATCATGGACCCATCTGCCATACAGGCTGTTCTTTTCGCTGATAGTGTAGTCCAGCCGCACGATATCCTCGCGGAAATTCAGCGGATTGCTGGGTGCAAGCGTAATGTTATTAGAAGTTGGAGTATCGCTGAACGAGGCAGCCCGCTGTTCCATCAACCGGTAAACATTCGAAATCGCCCGGCCGTCGGGTGTGATTGACGAAGAAATGTTGTTTCCCGGAACAGGTATTTTAGTCGTATTGCCGGTCCCGGGCTGGTAAACCGTAATACCCGAACCGGCGAAGTTCCCATTCAATTCCGCTGTATCCGGAACGGTCAAGCGCGTCGGATTCTGCTGCTGCCGCAGCCGCTTCCACTCCTCGCCCACGAAGAAGAAAAACTTGTTCTTGATGATCGGGCCACCCAGATCGTAGCCGAAGTCGTTGAACCGGAGCTGCGTTTTCTGCGCCGCAAAAAAGTTCCGGGCATCCAGCAGGTCGTTGCGGAAGTACTCGAACGCTGCCCCGTGAAATTCATTGGTTCCGTTCCTGGTAACGACGTTGAACGCCGGACCCGACATTCTTCCCCATTCCGCTGACATATTCGAGGTTTCGAGTTTTATCTCGTTAACGAACTCCGAGCTGACATTGTTCATTAGGCTGCCGTTGCTCCCCGCGACCAGGTTAAATGCGCCGTCCACGGTCAAATTGTTGGTGTCAGGCCTGTTCCCGTTGATTGTTTGACCCGTTGCGGACAAACTCGTCGTGACTGCGAACGTATCCGTACTCGTGACCACCGCGCCAGGGACAAGCGTCATCAGCTGGACATAATTTCGACCGTTTGATGGAAGATTGTTTACTTGCTTCGTGTCGATATTCCGCGCCAGCTCGCCGGAGGTCGTATTGATGGTTTCTCCGGCCACGGCGGTCACTTCCACCTGCTGCGACACGCTGCCGATCTGCAGCTTGAAGTCGGCCGTGAGCCGCGCATCGGCGGTCACGTGCAGTCCTGTGCGCTGCTCGGATTGAAAGCCGCCGGCGTTTGCCTGGACCGAATAGTCTCCGATGGGAAGTTCGGTCGCACTGTAGAAACCGTTAGTATCGGTATTGACGGTGCGGGCGGCCTGTGTGTTCACGTTCGTGATGACGACCTGAACATCGGCTATGGGCGCACCCGATGGATCGGTGATTGTCCCGGAAATTCTGCCAAAACTGGTTTGTGCGAATACATGGGAACCAGCGAGGCATAGTAATCCTACGAGGAAAATGACAAGCCTGGAAAGCATAACTAACTCCTGAAACCTGATTTCGGCGAAACACAGCGATGTATCCGCCTCGTACATTCGAAGCATACAACTCATCTGTTTGATCGATTGCTGACGGGAACATCTCTCACACTCCCGGTGTCTGTTCGAGTGGAACAGAACAGTATGTTCGATCAGACATTTGTTA
>JAFAQG010000227.1 GCA_019246575.1 Acidobacteriaceae bacterium | reverse complement strand
TCGGGAAGCGCCGTGCAGTTAATTTTCACAAAAGCATGGTTTTTTCGGGGGGAGTGCTGGTGAATCGCGCGAGCGATCATGTCTTTGCCAACGCCGCTCTCGCCCGCCAATAAAACGGTAGCGCGTGTCGGCGCTACCCGTTCGACGGTGTGAAAGATTTCGCGCATCGCGGGACTCCGCCCGATGATGTTGTCGAATTGATACCGCTCGTCTAGCTGTTCCCGCATGCGCTGGTTTTCAGCTCGCAGGGACTGAACGGCCATTACCTTTTGAACGACGGTCGTCAGATGATCAAGCGAGAATGGCTTTTGCAGAAAATCGAGCGCTCCGCGCTTCATCGCTTCGACCGCGGTTTCGACCGATCCGTGCGCGGTAATGACGACGATCGCAGCCTGAATGCCGCGGGCCTGCAGCTGTTGGATGAAGTCGAGGCCATCCATTCCAGGGAGACGGAGATCGGTAACGATCAAATTCGCCAGAGTGGCCAAGGGCATGGCCTGTTCTGCGCTGGGTGCACCGTCCACGTCGAAGCCCGCGGATTCGAGGTGCAACTGCACTACACGACGAAGCTTGTCTTCGTCTTCGACAACGAGAATTCTTCCGCTTGCCATGGCTTTACGAGTTTTGCGTCCTCGGCAGCATCATCTCGAAGCGAGTCCCTGCGCCGGGTTCGCTGAACACATGGATACGCCCTTGATGCTCATCGACAATTTTGGCCACGATAGCGAGGCCTAAGCCTACGCCTTGCGGCTTGGTCGTAAAAAACGGGTTGAAGATATTCTCCAGATGTTGCGGCTGTATGCCTGCCCCGTGATCGCTTACAAAGATCAATACGTCTTCCTTGTTCAGTTCAGCACGGACTTCGATTTCCTGTCCGGGAGCGCTGGCCTGTATGGCGTTCTGCACCAGGTTTCCAATCGCTACCTTGAGCAAATCGGGATCGAACACAAAGAACAGAGGGGCATCGCTCATGCGAATAGAAAGCGTCACGCCGCGACGGTTGGCCGACTCAGTTTGCTGGCGAACAACGTCTTCGATGACCTCACGGAGATCGGCTGCAACCGGACGAACCTGCAACGGTCGGGCGAAGTCAAGGAAGCTCGATACCAGACCATTCATGCGATCAACCTCGCTCCCAATGTACCCAGCCATCTCGGACATGACCTCCGGACGGCTCTTCGTCGAGTCTTTGGTCAGCATCTCAGCCGAGGCCTTTATAGTTCCCAGAGGATTGCGCAACTCATGTGCGAGACCGGCCGTCAGCTGGCCCAGCGCTGCTAAACGTTCGCTGCGACGCAGCGACGCTTCCGCACGTCGGAGACTCCTATTCGATTCCGCCAAGCGTTCCGCCGCTTCCTGGGTTCGCACCATCTCATCTCGCTTGGCTTTGGCTTGTTCGTACACGACATAGGCGACAATCGCGAAGAACGAAATTCGCAAGCACAGAACGCTGATTTGTCCTGGCAGGAACTGATATGTGTTCCAATCGATCCAGATAGGAAGTAGGAACGAGAAGTACGCCAGCGATGCGATCGCTGTTACGGCAATTACGCCCGGGAAGTTGAACATCGCTGCAGCGGAGATGATCGGGATGAGGAAGATCAGGTAGTACACGGTGTCTATCGTGTGCGTCCAGCCGACTAGCAAATAGCTGAGAAGCATCTTGATGACGATCGACACAATTTGCCCTCGTCGCGAAGAGAATGCGCTTAATCTCGGCTCCGCGATCTGAAATGCACCTATGAGAATAAGCACGATGGTCGCGTTGTAGTTTGTTTCCGGATCGGCAGCAATAAGAACAGCGACGAAAAGCAGCCATGCGAAATCGCGTGGCTGAAAGACTTTCACGGGCCGTGCGGGAAGGGATTTGGCAGAGCTCTGTTGGTCGGGCATAATCAGAGCTCTATGCCAGAATAAGGGGAATCCAACCAGTCATGAGTAATGCAGATTTCGACCGAGTTCCGCGCGGCGAACGTCCAGCGCGGGAGGATTTCAGCTTCGCCGAGATGTTGTCGAGCTTCGAGCAACAGCATGCGGAGGGGACGCACGGCGGAATCGTAACAGGAACTATTGTCTCAGCCGGTCCAGACACGATTCTGGTGGACGTTGGACGGAAGATCGAAGGCTCTCTACCAGTTTCCAAATGGCGCGAGGTCGAGAAGGGGGAACCGCAGCCAGGTGGCTCGGTCCAGGTTTCGGTGGGCCCTAGGAACGAGGAGGGCTATTACGAACTCTCAACCGTGAGAGTGGAGCGCCCGAGGGACTGGAGCGGCTTACAGGCGGCGTTCACGGGCGGACGCAATATCGCAGGAACGGTCGTGGAACAGGTGAAGGGCGGGTTTCGCGTCGATGTGGGCGTACGGGCGTTCATGCCTGCTTCACGGAGCGGCGTGCGTGAAGCGGACGAGCTGCCGAAGCTGGTTGGCCAAGAAATTCAGTGCCGCATCACCAAGCTCGACGTGGACAAAGAAGACGTCGTCGTCGACCGGCGCGTGGTGCTCGAGGAAGAA
>JAFAQG010000210.1 GCA_019246575.1 Acidobacteriaceae bacterium | reverse complement strand
GGCCGGCTTGGGCGGGTTCTTAGGACGCACCGGTGATGGCGATCCCGGTTGGCAGACGCTCTGGCGTGGGTGGCTACGTTTACAGGATCTCTGTTGGGGTCTGCATCAAACGCCAATTCCGGGCAAAGAATGTGGGTAAGGACAAGGCCTTGAGGCAACGGCTTTAGCACGCGCCGCGTACCATGTTGAATGACTACCGACGCGGCGCGCACATAGTATTCGAGATCCATCTGGGTCTGGTATGGACGACGAAGTACCGCAACCCCGTCATGAGCGGGGAATGTGCCGTGCGGCTATTCAACTCGCGCGCATTCGGCCGGAATTTGCGCTTCATTAGCCATAGTTTCTGAAAAAACGCGCTGTCTTTGCGAATGAATTTTCGTCGTAGACAGCAGTGATGAATTAAATGAAACCGCATCGAGCGCTTCACGCTTACTTCGCTCGAACTCTCCTGAACGGGCATTTTCGGAACGGAGTCGATCAAACTTAGCAGGAGAAATAGAATCCATTTCAATTTCGAAACGCCTTACCCTCCCGCGAGCGTCTGCGATACCCACAAACGCAATTGTCAGGAACATTACAAGCCCAAGTCCTCCAGCTGCAAAAATCATCCCAATTACTCCTACTCAACTCGTTCAGGTTCTAGCCCCGCTACAAGTTGCAGATTTGGCCCATCTCCTTCGTTACTAACGGGCTTCCAATCAACATATCGGACATTTTAGGTCCACTCTTGAGAAAAATTTTCCTTTGAGGACTAAAACAATTTCAAATAACTTTCATTGGAATAGCCGGTGCCGAATGTGCGCACTCAACATCGATTCAACTTTTCTTGCCATTCCGTAAATTCCACCCTAAAAACTCTAAAAAAATTACAGAGTGGGACCTGGTTTGTCGATAAAAGCAATAAAGCAGACGCCATGTCCCTCTTGAGTATCCATATGAACCCGGTCGGTTATACAACCTCCCCTCTCCATTCCTCTCGTACGAGAAGGCCGCCGACTCACGTGGCTTGAACATAGCTGCACTGACTTTTCTTGCACATGGGAGAACCTAGCGTGACAGCAAAAAAAGCTCAAAACCGAAATTCCAAACGCATCCTGTTACTGATTAACACCTTGACTTTTGGCGGTGCCGAGACTCAAGTTGTTCGCCTCGCTATTGAACTAAAGGATCGTGGCTGGATAGTCGCGATTGCCTGCTTAGTGGCCCCGGTAGCCTATACCGGTCAACTTGAGGAAAATGGCATCCCCGTGTATTCCCTTAACATGCGGAAAGGGATGGCAGACCTTCGGGCGATTTTCCGACTGCGATCCTTGATTCGTGATTTCGCACCCGACATTGTGCACAGTCACATATATCACGCCAATATTCTTGGCCGCGTTACCCGCCTATTCAGTCGAATTCCGGTGCTAGTCTGCACTGCTCACAACTATCGCGAAACATCGGAAAGGGGGGGACCCACTTGGCACAAAGAGGTTCTCTACCGCGCAACAGACTTCCTGGCTGATATAACGACAATCATTTCCCAGGTTGCATTTGAACGCTATATCCGTGTCGGGGCGGCGCCACTAAAGAAGCTGTTGATGATCCCGAACGGAGTGGACACACACCTTTTTTCTCCCTCAGACCAATCACGCGAGAAAACACGTACATCTCTCGGTGTTGAAGCCAGCTTTGTTTGGCTCACCGTGGGCAGGCTTGTGAAGCAAAAAGACTATCCGACCCTCTTCCGCGCCCTCCGATTACTGGACCGAAAAGATTACGTTCTTCTAATAGCTGGAAGCGGACCGCTAGAAGCCGAGTTAAAGGAAGAATGCACTCGTCTAGGCTTAGCGGAACGCGTCCGTTTCTGTGGAGCGCGCGAAGATATCCTCGATCTCTATCGAATTGCTGACGCTTTTGTAATGTCATCGGAATTTGAAGGCCTGTCTGCAGCTCTACTGGAAGCGGCGTCGGTGGGCTTGCCAGCAGTGGTCACTAAGGTGGGCGGCAACGGTGAGATTGTGATCCACGGCCGCACCGGCTACCTCGTTCCACCTGGAAATCCGGAGGCACTCGCCGTTTCAATGGAAAGTCTCATCAATGCGCCTCTCGAGTATCGACGACGACTAGGCTTGGCAGCGCGGCAATATTGTTCCGAAAAATACAGCATTGAAACCATTGCTCAGAAATGGATCGAACTCTACGATTTTTATCTGTCACCAGTTGTGCCCGACAGCGTACCCGTCTGTCAAATTGCGGCGGAATCTGAGTCTCAGCAATGAAAGTACTTTATGTGATAACACGCGCCGAGCGGGGCGGCGCGCAGATCCATTTACTGGACCTGATCGCAAACTTACCGGCACACATTAAACCCATCGTCGCAGTGGGTGAGGATGACTTTCTTTGTCAAGAGTCGGCCCGCTTGGGCGTGCCTGTGAGGTATGTGCCGGAGCTAGTTCAGCCCATTAAACCCTTTGAAGATATTCGTGCTCTCCTTGCCATAAGGGATTTAATAAAGCGCGAAGCGCCCGATATTGTACATGCCCATACGTCAAAAGCCGGGCTCATTGCACGCTGCGCCGCGCGCCTAACCGCCACACCTGTCGTCTTCACTGCGCATACTTGGAGTTTCGCGGACGGAATTCCTCTAATACAAAGATTGCTGTCGATTCCGCTCGAGCGCATCGCCGCCTTAGCGGGAGGAAAAATTATAACGGTATCACAGGCCAATACCGAAATGGCTTTAAAGCGATCCATCACAGACCCTAGCTCAATCATTTGCATTTGGAATGGAGTTCCGGACGTTTCATTTCGAGCGGCACCCGGGTCTCGCCGCTGTATAACTCTCATCACAACTGCGCGTTTTGCGAAGCAGAAGGATCACTCCCTTTTACTGAGGGCTATGGCGCAGGTTTCGGGAAATTGGCGTCTGCTACTCGTCGGTGATGGTCCGACAAGAACGAGCGTTGAACAGGAGGCTGTCGAACTCGGCTTAACAGACAAAGTTCAGTTCCTGGGTGATCGTAGCGACGTAGCCCGGCTCCTCGCTGAGGCTGACATCTTCGTTTTGCCTTCGAAATGGGAGGGGCTCCCACTCAGCATTCTCGAAGCGATGCGCGCCGGCTTACCTGTGGTCGCTACAGACATCGGAGGTGTTGCAGAAGCTGTGGCGGACGGAGTGACCGGCTATCTCACAACATTAGGTGATGTTATGCAACTAAGTGATCGAGTGCAGAAGCTGATCGCATTGCCAGAGCTGATCACACATATGGGCTGCCTCGGACGGCAGCGGTACGAGCGGGATTTCCGAGTGGAAACCATGGTTCAGAAAACCTTAGCTGTTTATCGTGAAACCCAGGAGAACACAAAAAGAAGAGCCCTGACCGTCACGATCGAGAGTGAGACATAACTATGAGCGCGGCAGTTATTACACCCTTTCCAGAATCTACAACTGACAGAATTACTCAAAAAGGCTGGCTCACAATCTTCTGTCTTGTAGTTGTTGACGTAATGGCGGTCCTGCTTGGGACGATGCTCGGCCTTTCTATATTTCAGGCTTGGAACCAGCCTTGGAAGCACATCATTGGTGACTTTGTCCCTGTAATGCTAATGCCAGCAGTGTTTGTCACGGTTGGACTCTATTCCATTGTCGGGCTCAGTCCAGCGCAGGAGTTAAGGACAGTTCTCGTTGGATCTGCTCCAGGTTACGTCTTGGTGATCGTCCTCATGTGCATGCGAGAAACGGTTTGTTTATCAATGTGCGGCAGTATAGCTTTTGCTTGGGTCATCACCATATTTCTCGTAGTAGTATTTCGTTCGACCTGCCGCGAGCTGTGTTTCAAACTCTCTTGGTGGGGTACGCCCACCATAATCTTGGGCTCTGGTACGCACGCACGCGCAGTTTTTCGGAGCCTCGAATCTAATTCCACCGCCTTGTTGAAAGTAGTGGCCGTTTTTGCAAACGATCGGTTCGATTGGCCCGAACTCGCGGACAAAAACATACATTTGGATTTGCCGCAGTCCGTCGCGGCCTTTGCCGAGCGATCGGGTGTTCGCCACGCGGTCGTTGCAGCACCCAGCGCGAGCGGAGCCGAGATTGAAGGAATGATGGCTTACCTCGCGCCAAAGTTCAAACATTTGCTCCTAATTCCTAATTTTGCCGGAATCTCGTCAGTTTGGGTCGAACCTCGTGATGTGAGCGGAATGCTCGGATTACATGTCAAGCAAAACCTTACTCGCGCAGGGTCCCGGTTTACTAAGCGAGCATTTGACATGGTAATTACTGGCATAGCAGGCATTATATTCCTGCCGGCCTTCGCCGTCTTATCCTTGGCTGTATGGGTTAGTTCCCCAGGACCGATATTTTATGGGCAGGTTCGAGTAGGTCGGGCAGGCAAGATGTTCAAGGCCTGGAAGTTTCGGACTATGCACCTCAATGCCGATAGCATCCTCTCGCAGTATTTAGCACAGGACCAAGCATTGAGAGCTGAATGGGAGCGCGATCAAAAGCTCAAAAAAGATCCACGCGTTACACGCATTGGCGCGTTTCTTCGCAAAATGAGCGTTGATGAACTTCCACAACTCTGGAACATCTTCGCTGGCGATATGAGTTTGGTGGGTCCTCGGCCGATTGTGTTATCAGAGATCTCTCGCTATGGAAACCACTTTGATGCGTATAAGCGGGTCCGTCCTGGGCTGACCGGGCTGTGGCAGATATCCGGGAGAAATAACACAACTTACCAGGAGCGGGTAAGCTTTGACGAGTATTATGTACGGAACTGGTCGATCTGGTTGGATTTATATATTCTGCTCCGGACTCTGAGAACGGTACTGCTCGGAGAGGGAGCCTATTAACAATGCTGTTTAACAATATGCCGAGTAATAGCATTCTGAATCGAGATTGGCTATCCGGAGAGCCGGGAGGAGTTAAGGAGATTCAATACAACCAGCATGGAAATGCTCTTTCAAGCCGCGATCTGACTCAGCCAGGTGCGCTCGTCATCTCGCTCGACTTTGAACTGCATTGGGGATATCGGGACCGGGTGCAACTCGATTGCAAACAACGCAAGAAACTGCTGTCGGCGCGCGCCATGATCCCTCGCATACTTGACTTGTTTGAAGAGTTTTCCATAAACGCTACCTGGGCGACAGTGGGGTTTCTGTTTGCCCGCTCCAAGGATCAACTAGAGAAGTTTCGACCGGAACATAGGCCAACCTATCGGGAAACGCATCTCGATCCGTATGAAGAAAAACTCGGATCAAGCGAGTCTGACGATCCGTTCCACTTCGCGCCGGGCCTGATTGCGGAAATAGCCAAGCGGCCGGGCCAGGAGATAGCGTCCCATTCGTTCTCGCATTACTACTGTTTAGAGGAAGGACAGACAGCAGCCCAGTTCGAAGCAGACGTGTGTAGTGCAATAGCAATCGCGGCGGATGCCGGATACGCTATCGCCTCCTACGTTTTTCCCCGAAACCAGGTAAATATATCCTACCTTCCTGCTCTACGACGAGCAAATATTTACACGTATCGGGCAACCGAGCCGGCAAAGGTAAAAGCCCCCACCTCGTACCGTGGACAGCGCCGGGCATTTTGCCGTCTTACTCGCCTAGCGGACAGCTACATCGATATTCATGGCCCACAAACGGTTCGTTGGTTAGCGGAAACCGATCCGGCATGTATCGCAGCAAGCCGGTATCTCAGGCCATATAATCGGCTGTTTGCTCCTCTGGAAAACCTCCGCCTGCAAAGGATTAAGCAAGCTATGGAACATGCCGCAAAGCACGGTCAAATCTTCCACCTTTGGTGGCATCCGGAAGACTTCGCATGGCATGGTGAGCAGAACCTTTACTTCCTGCGCCGCGTGCTGTCGAGTTTCAACGCCTGCCGGAAAACTTATGGAATGCGCTCACTTTCGATGGCAGAAGTGCCGAACCAAGCAGTTATGCGGCCCAATTTATTGCATTCGAGTAGGTGCGCGTCATGAGAACAGATAAAACTTTCACTTCTCAAGAGTACGCCGGAGCCATGTCAAAGCCTTTCCCAGCTTATAAGAGAAGCGCCCGGTGCCCCCGTCTTCTGTATCTAATTACGCGGGCAGAACGCGGGGGAGCGCAAACTCATGTTCTCGACCTTGCCCTGAGCCTTCAGCACGACTTTGAGATCGAGATTGCAACCGGTGAAGAAGGTTTTCTGACAGAAGCCTGTCGCAGAGAAGGTATTGCGGTTCACGTTCTCCCGCATTTGCGGCGCGATATCAAACCGTTTACAGATGCTCGCGCCCTCATTGAGATGCATACGCTGTTCCGGAAAATTCGTCCTGATCTTGTGCACGCCCATACCTTTAAGGCGGGTTTGATAGGCCGGTTTGTCGCCCGCCAATGTGGGATACCAGCCATCTACACGGCTCATATGTGGCCCTTCGGCCCTGGAGTCCCTCGCAATTGGCGCGTATTTGCGCCCCCTGTAGAGCGATTAGCCGCGAAATGGTGTCACCGTCTCATTACCGTCTCCCATTCCGGGGTTGAGCTGGGTCGAAAGTATCGGATCGGTGCTGCTCCGCAGATCGTTGCAATTCATAACGGGGTTCACGATTGTCCGGAGCGTGCAGTTTTAAACAAAGCTGGAGCGCCGACCATTGCGATGGTTGCTCGCTTCACGCACTTCAA
>JAFAQG010000206.1 GCA_019246575.1 Acidobacteriaceae bacterium | reverse complement strand
TTCTTCCTGCAATTCGGGAATGAACAACTGGTCGGCGCATCACCCGAAATGTTCATTCGCGTCGATGGCGATCGTGTCGAGACATGCCCCATCGCCGGAACCGCTCGCCGCTCCGGCGATCCGTTGCGCGATGCCGAGAGCATACGCCAGCTCCTGAACTCCACCAAAGAGGAATCGGAGCTGACCATGTGTACCGATGTAGATCGCAACGACAAATCGCGAGTTTGTGTTCCCGGTTCCGTACGCGTAATCAGCCGCAGATTGATCGAATCGTATGCGGGCCTGTTCCACACCGTCGACCATGTCAAAGGCACGCTCATGGAGGGCTTCGATTCCCTCGACGCATTCCTCACCCACATGTGGGCCGTTACCGTCATCGGCGCTCCGAAAAAGGCCGCTGCACAAGCTATCGAAGATCTCGAGAAAGACGCGCGGGGCTGGTATGGCGGCGCAGTCGGAATGGTCAACCTGAACGGCGATATCAACACGGGCATTCTGATTCGCACTATTCATCTGAAGGACAGTACCGCTCGCTATCCTGCGGGCGCAACATTACTATACGATTCCGATCCCGCTTCCGAAGACAAAGAATGTCATCTCAAGGCAACGAACTTTTTCCGGGCCCTTTACCCGTCCATCGCAACCGGCCCCGACGCGCACCAGACGCGCAAAGTTGGCGAAGGCGTGCGCCTACTGCTTGTCGATAACGACGACTGCTTTATCCATACGCTCGCGAACTATGCGCGGCAGACCGGCGCGACCGTTTCTACCTACCGGTCGAATGGCGCTCTCGAAGTAATCGACAGCGAAAAGCCCGATATCGTCCTCATATCTCCTGGCCCGGGGCGTCCTGCGGGGTTCGGCGTACCGCAGCTTGTGCAAGAACTCGCGAAAAGAGGCATCCCGACCTTCGGTGTCTGCCTCGGATTGCAAGGCATCGTGGAAGCGTTCGGCGGACGCCTGAACGTGCTCGATGACCCGATGCACGGCAAAGGGTCTCTCGTGACGCATCACGGGCGCGGCGTTTTCCACGGCTTGCCTTCGCCCTTCCGCGTGGGCCGCTATCATTCCTTGTACGCCGATCGCGAAACTTTCCCGTCGTGCCTTGAAATCACGGCTGAGTCCGACGACGGCGTCATTATGGCAATCCGCCATCGCGATCTGCCCATCGAAGCAGTGCAGTTCCATCCGGAGTCGATCCTGAGCCTCGAACGGGACTGCGGCCTGCGGCTCATGGAGAAGATGATCGAGACATACGCGCACGCAGCAGCGGGCCTGCAGCGCGCCTAACCATTGCCCTCCGGTCCGAGCGTCATCGTAGTCGGCGGCGGGCTCGCGGGCTTAGCTACAGCCGTGGCGCTCGGTTCTGCTGGATACTCCGTCCGCCTGCTTGAAGCGCGCCCGTTTCTCGGCGGTCGAGCCACTTCGTACCCATTAAACGTCGCGGACGAAAACAGCCCGACCATAGACAATTGCCAGCACGTTCTTCTCCGCTGCTGTACGAACCTGATGGATTTCTACCGCCGCCTCGGTGTTGCGAATCGCATCCACTTCTATCGCGAGTTCAACTGGATTGAGCCCGGCGGCAGAATCTCCGTCCTGAAGCGGGGTGCGCTGCCGCCGGCCTTTCATTTCGCCGCATCGTTTGCGCGTCTGAAGTTTCTTTCTGCTTCCGACAAGTTCGGCATTGCAAACGCGCTGCTCTCAGTTAAATATGAGTACGGCAAACGCAGCGATCTCGACAGCATCACAATGCTCGATTGGCTGCGCGAAAAAAAGCAAACTGCACGCGCCATCGAGCGCTTCTGGCGTCAGGTATTGGTCAGCTCCATCAACGAAGACCTCGACCGCATGGCTGCGATTCACGGTTTGCAAGTCTTTTATACCGGTTTCTTATCCCGCGCCGATTCTTACGAGATGGGCGTGCCCGCGGTGCCGCTTCGGGAACTCTACTCCAAGGAGGCCTGGGCCGAATATCCGGAGGTCCAGATCATCGAACGCTGCGCTGTCCAGCAGGGCCTCATCGACAACGGCCGCGTAAAGCAGGTAACGACCAACAATGGCGCACTTACGGCCGACGCTTACGTTTTGGCTGTCCCGTTTGAGCGCGTGCAGTCGATCGCCCCTGGCCTCGATCTTGATTTATCGGACTTCACGCACTCGCCGATTACAGGCATCCATCTCTGGTTCGACCGGCCCATCACGGATCTGCCGCACGCGACGCTTCTCAATCGCACTATGCAGTGGATGTTCAATAAGGCTGAGGGAAAGCATATTCAGTTAGTCGTCAGCGCTTCGCGCAAACTCGTCGATATGCCGCGGGCCGATGTCATCGAGCTCGCGCTGAAAGAACTGAAGGAATTCTTTCCGGAAGCGGCGAACGCCACACTCGAGCGCGCTCACGTCGTCAAGGAAGTCCGGGCGACCTTCTCAGCCGTTCCGAATTTGGACCAGCGGCGGCCGCGCAGCTGCACCTCCGTTTCGAATCTGTTTCTCGCGGGCGACTGGACACGCTCAGGATGGCCCGCCACAATGGAAGGTGCGGTACGCAGCGGCTACCTGGCCGCAGAAGCTGTTACTAAGTTCTTCGGCAATTCGCAGCGATTTCTGTTGCCGACCTAACTCACCGCTGATTCGCCTTCAATACCTTTTTTCGCAGTCGAATCGATTTCGGGGTTACTTCAACAAGCTCATCCTCCCGGATAAACTCGATCGCTTGCTCCAGGTTCAAGATCTTGGGCGGCACCAGCCGGATTGCTTCGTCCGACGTGGAAG
>JAFAQG010000205.1 GCA_019246575.1 Acidobacteriaceae bacterium | reverse complement strand
CCCTCGACTTCGATCGCTTCTTGCGATCGTGGCAGCACGTCGCTCCTGGAACGCAGCTCCACGGCTCCGATGGCACACTGCAGATCATCCGCCAACTACAGGGTTACGAGATCGCCGCAAATGCCTGGGAATCCGATATCCTGGCCCGCCGCATCGCAAAGTACGATGCCGAGTTCCTTGACGAGCTTTGCCTGTCCGGCGAAGTAATGTGGGCACGTTTGTCTCCTCATCCCGCGATCGTCGAGAACCGCCGTGTACGGCCGACGCGCATCGCGCCCATCACTCTGTTCCTCCGCGAAGAAGCCGACTGGTTAATGCCTCAATCTCAGTCCCTCGATTCGTCCGCGCTCTCGCATGCTGCTCGCGACGTACTCGCCGCCCTTCAGCAACACGGCGCAAGCTTCTTCCTCGACCTCGTGCGCCACACGCATCGACTCGCAAGCGAAATCGAAGATGGCCTGTGGGAACTTCTCGCAGGAGGATTTGTCACCGCAGACGGCTTTGACAATCTCCGCGCACTCATCGACCCGAAGCGCCGCCGGGGCGAAGGTCGCGCCAGTAAACGAAGACCTCGTCACGCCGCTGGACGCTGGGCTGTGTTGTCGCCGCTTTCTCACGAACTCAACCGCGACGAGCGCATCGAGCGGTTCGCGCGTCAACTCCTCATCCGCTGGGGCGTTCTGCTACGCGATTTGCTGCTTCGTGAAACGCTGGCTCCGCCATGGCGCGATCTGCTTCCTGTGCTTCGCCGCATGGAAGCGCGCGGTGAAATCCGTGGCGGCCGCTTCGTCTCCGGTTTCACCGGCGAACAATTTGCGCGCCCCGAAGCTCTCGAGTTGCTGCGCGATTTGCGCCGTCAGCCCAATACAGCCGCCGACGTTTCCCTCTCCAGTGCCGATCCGCTGAATCTCACCGGCATCATTCTCCCCGGACCGCGCGTTAGCCGCTTAGCCGCCATCGGCCTCGTGCCCGCCTAAATTCAGAACCGCGCCGCTGAGGCAGCTGCCCACTTCAGAAACCCGACCGCAACGCAGGCGCCGACTTCAGAACCCCGATCGGGCGACGGTCACTCCGGGAGTTCCTGCAGACTAAGCCTACAGATGTTTGAATAGCTCAACCAGCAGGATCATTGGTAACGCGAAAGCTGCCATGAGCACCAGCACCATCCCACCCAGAAACAGCCAGTCCTGAGTGCGCTGGCGCGCCGGCTGTAACATATAGCTCTTCAACACGCGATAATTGCGCCGGTTCGCCTTGAAACCGATATCGAACAGATCTCCTAATATCGGAACGGCTCCCGCGGCAGCCTCGATCCCTATGTTCACCAGCATCCGTGCGATGCCCACGCGAGGAATGCGAAGCTGAATCGCCCGGATCACAATGTACAGCGAAATGAGTGCATCGAAGATGTCGCCGATGCCCGGAATTAGCCCAATGATTCCGGCAATTCCAAATCGAAATCCTCCCGGAATTTCGAAGGCGTAGTCCAGCCAGCGCGCAAGCGCCTCGACGTCCGCGATCCGCGGATCCACCACTTCAGGTGTAAGAACGCGCCCATCATACGCATCGCGGGGAGGACTTGTAATTACGTTCGGCACTCAACGGTTCCTGTATATGTGACCGCGCCCAACCTCGGAACGTTTCCCGTGTCTCCGAGCCGCAAATCACTCTCCCGATGACCAGGCGATCCGAAATTCGGGGTACAGGGTCAAACCGCCGCACGCGAACAGAGTCTGCCCCGTAATGTACGATGCCTCGTCGGAGGCAAGGAACGCAAACACAGCCGCGATTTCCTCCGCTTCCCCGGCGCGGCCCATCGGAATGTGACTCTCGACTTCGGCGCGCGCTTTCGGATTATCGATCCAAGCATTGTTAATCGGCGTGACAATAGCACCCGGTCCGACTGCATTCACGCGAATCCCGCGATCCGCATACTCGAGCGCAAGCGATTTGGTCATATTCTCCATTCCGCCTTTGCTGATCGAGTATGGGACATATTTCGGTTTCGGAATAATCTCGTGAACGCTCGAGTTATTGACGATCACGCCCTTGGCCTTGCGCGATAGAAAATGCTTGATGGCTTCGCGCGAGCAAATAAATGCGCCCCTCAAGTTGACATCGAGTATTCGATCGAAATCCGCTGCCGTGAGCTCATGGCTAGCTACGGGCTTCTGGATGCCCGAGTTGTTAATCAGGATGTCGAGCGTACCGAACGCATCGACAACCTTCTGAAACATAGCCTTGATCTGGTCTTCGTTGGCCACGTCAGCCTGAACGGTGATGTGCTTCTGGTTGTTCCCCCCGCCGCGTTCACTCGCCTCCTCGGTTTTCTGTTTCACCGCTTCCGCACGCTCAGCCCCGCTGTTGTAATTGATGGCAACGTTCGCGCCTTCCTCCGCAAAGCGGATAGCGATTGCTTCACCGATTCCAGAAGAGGCTCCGGTGACGAGTACATTTTTCCTTTGAAGTTTTGGCATTTGTGCTCCTCGATGATATTCCATAGCGTTTCGACGAGGCGCACAATGGTCACGGGCTGAACGCGCAGCCGAAAGGTTTGCGACTTGGTCCTCTGTTTAGTGGCGCGGAGCTATCCCAACTTAGGAAGCGGCCATCGAGGTGGGTTGCCTATTCCCGGCGATTACGATTGCCCAGGGACGTGGGCCCGCTGATCAAGATCTCGATGAAACAAACACATCCGATTGCGTTGTGCAGCGCTGCTACCTGGTAAGTAACTGACATCCGTGCTCAATCATATGTGCTTCCAACGCGTCTCTGGCGACCTCCACCTCCTGCTTTGTGCCGGCGACAACCTCTCTCGCGGTTGAGAACAGAGCGGTTCGATTCGAACCTGCAATGGTGGCCATCTCGCCCACGGCTTTGTTATGCCGGTTCAGGGCGGCGCTGACATCTCGCAACAATCGCTCACGCTCGGGACATATGCCTCCCGTGCCCATAGAGACGAATCGATGCTACTCTGCCGCGGGTATCGGAAACCCGAAAAATGGTGCGTTAGGAACGCTTCCGTTGATTTCCTGATCGCCCCGGTCCAGCAGCTGTGCAGAATGCCGAACCCGCTGTGCGCTCAACTCGATTGCTGCGTACGAATCGCGTCGGCTCTCAGCACTCGCTAGAACACGACGATGAGAAGCCTCAAGCCGGGCGCGCGAAGTGCGCAATACTTGTTCGATGTGAACCATCTAGCCTCACCTTCACGGAAAAGGAGGCCAGCCGGTCTTGGCGGTTTAGACAGCCTTTAGCTTGCATTTCAATAGTAGCAAATAGATTGGTTCCGCCGCGGAAGGTCCAGCGAAGTTGCATAATTATCCCGAGGAACAGGGGATGCTATCGAACAGGTCGATAACTGGCCTTGCGCACTGGAAATCGTTTGAATACTTCGAGGATTTCTCGTGACATCTTCTTCCCGCCGCACTTTATTGAAAGCCGTCGCCGCCGGGCCGCTCCTGGGTAAGACCACACGACCCGGTGAACCGAGCTGGCATCCCGGTCCCGGCATGCCGGAGGAAGGACCCGAGACCGCAAAGATCTGCACACCCATCACCGCGCCGGTCACTGAGGCGGCTACCCGGCGCGTGAAGCAGATCGGGGTTAATAACGTGATCATGAACGGCCCGCCCATGCCGTGGGAGGTTGATCAGCTCCGGCCGATAGTCGAAAAGCTGAAAGCGGGCGGCCTGACGCTCGCCAATATGATGATCACAGGCTTTCCGAACACGCTGTACGGACGCCCCCGCCGCGACGAAGAGATCGAAAAATTCAAGCAGTCCATCCGGACTGCCGGGAAGATCGGGCTGCCCGTGATCGAATACAACTTCTACGCACATCGCGCGATCGAAGGCTATTACGAACAGACCGGCCGCGGCGGCGCAGGACTCACCGCCTTCGACTATGAGGGTGTCAAGAACCTGCCTCCTCTCGCGAGCGAAGGCGCGCACACGATCGATGAGATGTGGCGAAACATCACGTACTTCCTACGCGCCGTCATACCCGTCGCGGAGGAGTGCGGCGTGCGGCTGGCTCTTCATCCGAACGATCCGCCTGCTCCCATCAGCCGCGGGTCGGGCCAGATCATGGCGACGCTCGAAGGCTGGAAGCATCTAATCGCTATCGTGAACAGCCCCGCAAACGGCATCACGTTCGATTGCGGCGTCACCCGCGAACTCGGCCACGATCCTGTCGAGGTCTGCCGGTACTTCGGCAGCCGAGACCGCATCAACCACGTCCATTACCGTAATGTCCGCGTCCGCAAGCCCTACGAGAGCTATACAGAGGTCTTCATCGACGAGGGCGAAAACGACATGCTGGCCGTCATGCGCGAGCTTGTCGCTGTGAAATACAATCGGCTGATTTATCCCGAACATGAGCGCGCTCTCGATGCCGATCGCGAAATCGGCATCCATAATCTATATCCAGGGGGCGGCGGCTACACTGGCATGGTTTACGACGTGGCGTACGCGCGCGCCATGCTGCAGGCCTCGTTACTGTTAGAACGGCATGCGAAAGTGTGACTCGAAGTGATGCCCACTCTCATTCGCCAACCAACACGCGTCGAGTCCGCAGGAAATAAGCCAAAGTCCATCGATGAATACGTCGGGCGATTGAACACCGCGACCTCTCACGTGAGCATCGCTCATATGCGCAGCCCCGGCGGTTGGTGTGAGCCTGGTCAAAAGCCGGAATTCGACGAGTACACAGTTGTACTTTCCGGACTGCTGCGGGTCGAATATGAAGGTGGATGTTTCGATCTGCGGGCCGGGCAGGCTGTTATTGCTCATGCCGGAGACTGGGTGCGGTACAGCAGTCCGGAGCCGGAAGGCGCAGAATATTTTGCGGTCTGCATCCCGGGTTTCTCCATCGAGACCGTGCACCGCGACGCACAGTAACGCGGGTAATTAGCGCCGTTTTTCGCTGCTATCCTGAAAATTGCGCTTCAAAACCGCAGCGGCCACGGCGGCTACGCTCGCGCTGATTCTCTCGATTGCCATCTCCGCTTCATCCGGCAGACTCACGGCGGCTCCAACTCTCTCGCTCATCGACATTCTGAAAGGCGAACTCGAGCGGGAGTTCGCCGTCTTCAAGACGAAAGGGGACCCGCCGGCTTATTACATGGCCTACGAAGTAACGGACGAAGAAAGCGCAGCCGCATCCGCATCGCTCGGCGCGTTGATCGACAGTGGCCGCAATCGCGTGCGCGGCGTCGATGTTACCATTCGGGTCGGCGCGGCGCAATTCGACAATTATCACCCTTACAAGGGTTCTCCGATTCGCTTTACCAGCTTTACGCCGCTTAGTCTCGATGACGATGCTAACCAGATTCGCCGTGCTCTATGGGCGGAATCCGATCGGGTCTACAGGGTCGCCTCGATGCGTCTGCTGCAGCTCAAAACCGACGAGCAATTACTCGCGGAACAGAAGGACAAAGATCCTGATTTTTCCAGCGAGGAGCCCGCAACTTACTCCGGCAGTGCCGAACCGCTCCAATGCGACCTAAGCTCCTGGGAAAACCGCCTGCGGGCGTGGTCGTCTGAATTTAAGAAATACCCCGCCATCCTCGGCTCTCATGTCGATTTTCGTGCACAACGGGAGGTTCGGACATTCGTCAACACCGAGCGTACCGCCGTTCAACACGGGAGCACTCTCTTTCGGATCGCCGTAAGCGGCGACGCTGTGGCTCCTGATGGCATGGACGTTCAGAACTTTGCCTCGTTGGAGGTCTCGCATCCGACGCACGTGCCCTCCGACGATGTAATACGGGCACGCGTTCAGGATGTGGCTGCGAAACTCGACGCTCTGGCGAAAGCTCCGCCCGCCGAGCCGATCGTCTGTCCCGCCATCTTGTCCGGCCGCGCATCGGCTGTTTTTTTTCACGAGATCTTTGGCCACCGCATCGAGGGCCATCGCCAAAAAGACATCACCGAAGGGCAGACATTTACTAAGATGCTCGGTCACAAAGTACTGCCCGAGTTTCTCAGCGTCCAATTCGATCCCACCCGCACAAACTACGCCGGGAAAGATCTGATCGGCTCTTACGAGTACGATGACGAAGGGGTGAAGGCACGCCCGGTAAACGTGGTCGAGCAAGGCGTGCTAAAAACCTTTCTCCTCGCGCGGTCTCCGGTCGGTGAATTCAAGCACTCGAACGGGCACGGCCGGCGACAGCAAGGGTTCGAAGTAGTTTCGCGTCAGTCGAATCTGATTGTCGAATCCTCGAAGACCGTAACCGATGCCGAGCTCCGCAACCAATTAATCGCCGAGATCAAGCGCCAAGGCACGCCGTATGGGTTGTATTTCGATGAGGTCTCCAGCGGCCTGACCACCACAACACGCAGAGGCTTGCAGGCGTTCAGGGTCGTGCCTCTCATCGTGTACCGCGTCTATCCAGACGGGCGTCCCGACGAATTGATTCGCGGCGTCGATATTGTGGGCACTCCACTGGCGAGTTTCCAGAACATCTTGGCGACCTCGGATCGCCCGGACGTGTTCAACGGCTACTGCGGAGCAGAGTCGGGCAGCATCCCCGTTTCGGCCGTGTCTCCCGCAATCCTTGTGTCGAAAATTGAAACCGAGAAGAAACCGAATTCGCAACTGAGACTGCCAATCCTGCCGCGTCCGGAGGGCGACTAAGTGCGCGCAACCGCCACGGGCATTGCCGCCGTCGTTTGCTGCGGCCTCTCCGTTCTGGCGTTCGACAACCCCGCTGGCGGCGTACGCGAAGACACGGTCTTGCGTGCAATGTCCGACGAGCTCGCGCGGGCAAAAACACTGCAGCTGAACAATCTCGACAAGCCTTATTTCGTCAGTTACACGGATAGCGACAATTACGAGCTTTCAATTTCCGGCAGTTTAGGTGGCATCACCGGATCGAATGCCTTTCACATCCGCAGGCCGCATATTCAGGTGAGAGTCGGCGCTTATGCATTCGATAACACGAATTCCATTTACTCCGGCTTTGGAACAGCCGGTCTCTCCCCCGTAGACCAAAATTATCAAGCCATTCGAACTCATTTCTGGCTTGCTACCGATAACTTATATAAGCTTGCAACGG
>JAFAQG010000193.1 GCA_019246575.1 Acidobacteriaceae bacterium | reverse complement strand
CTGAATAATTCTCGGATCGGCCGCGCCGTAGATTCCGCCGAAGTTTGCGTCATTGCGAGTCACATCGGGGTCGCTAAACTGGGCGTGGTTGAGTATATTGAAGAACTCGCCGCGAAGCTGAAAGCGAATGTCTTCGTGAGACTTCAGCGGGTAGAAGTTCTTGAGGATTCCGGTATCGACATTGGTTCGCCCGGGTCCGCGGAAGGCGCCTTTCCCGACATTCCCATAACTCCCGATAGGCGGCAGCGCGAAATACGACGTATCGAGCCAGGATACGCACGCGGATTTACCGCATCCGCCGCGAGACGCTGACGTTGCGGTCTGGCCGTACTGGCTGAGAGGACCGACGTAATCGGCGCGATCGTTGCCCAGCGCCGTTTCGGAGCGATCCGTTCCGGCGAGAATCGTCATCGCGTCTCCGCTGAGATAAGTATAGATACCTGTCCATTGCCAGCCGCCGAGAATAGCCCGAAGTGCCGGGTTTGCGCCGTTGAGTCTCGGAAGATCCCACACGAACGAAGCTACGATGCGATGAGTGCGATCCATGCCCGGCGAGGGTCCGGTTTCGAAGTGCCCCTGGTTCGGATCGTAGTACGACATTCCGGATCCCTTACTCGAGCCCAAATCGGTGATGCCGCCATTACTGGCCAGATCGATTTCCATTGCCTTCGAGAATGTGTAATTGGCGAGTAACGTGATGTTACTCAGCATTCCGTGCCCGCCAGACGGACGCTTCTCGAGATTCACTTGCAACGCGTTATAGTTCGACATGCCGGTGTTCAGGTTCTGGATAATGTCCGTGTAGCCTTTGTACGGCCTGCTCGCGTCCGTTCCCACGCCCGGCGCACGCGGATTAAGATCGGCATCCTGACGAAGATGAATGGCCTTGAGCGCGACGTAGGAAATGTTGACCAACGTGTCGGGCCGCACTTGGCGCTCGATGGTAAAGTTCCAGTCGTAAGTCGTGGGTGTAATCCAATTTTTGCCTGGTTGCAGTCCATACACCGTGACCAATCCGGTGAAAGGCACTCCGCCTACCGGAAGCGTGTACAGCGTGTAGCGCAGCGGAAATTGAGCAGCGAAGGAGGGGTTGCTTTGTAATGGATTGTTGAACGGGATGAGATTGTTTGGACTCGAGGGCTCGGTTAAATCGGTTCGTAGACTGAAAGGTTGGCTGATGGAGGCATCGTTGAGGAACAGACCCGGGAGCCGAGACGAATAGAAATATCCGCCGCCCGCGCGAATCACGGTCTTACCATTGCCGGCGACGTCCCACGCCACACCGAGGCGTGGCGCCAGGTTATTGAGATCGGGACCTTCACCGCTGCGGGGGAATCTCAACCCGTCGAAACTGTCACCGATGAAGGCTTCGCCTGGAGGCGCGGTGGGAAGCACTTGGGACCTGACACCGGCAGCGTACATTGAGGGCCAGAACTGCTCGGTACGGCCGTAGATTTCTTTCATCACCCACTGCGGCTCGTACCGGAGGCCCATGGTCAGCGTAAGGTTCGGCCGCGCCTTCCACCGGTCTTCGACAAAGAAGCCGAAAACGTTTTGCCGCGAATCGGAAAAATCTCCCGAAGTCTGACTGTAGGAATGCAGATGACCCATCACAAAGCTCGCCAGACCGAGATTAGTCAGGACATCCGAAAACTGCCAATTGCCGTTTTCAATGTCTGTGTTACGAATATTCGATTGGTCGCGCTCATAATTGCCGCCGAAGCTGAATGTCTGCGTGCCGTGCGTCCACGTTGCAACGTCACGAATCTCGTAGGTATTGCGAACGAACCTGCCATCTGTGAACCCGCCTATACCGGGTGTTGTGGCTGCCGCCGGTGACGTAAGATAACCGCCCGTAATACCGAACGCTCGGATCCCGCCTTGTGATGGAGGAAGCTGCGGGACGTTCGCACCGAAGTCACTAAACTGGGGTACGTTGCCCCCTTGGCCACGATCCGATGCGTTGCGCACGAATGTGGCGACGAAATTGTTGACGATCGTTGCATTGGGAACGAACGTATAGCCAACAGCCCAGTTCTGGGGTTGCACGATGGATCCCGTCGTGTCGGTTAGTAAGTTTTTACCGTCAAATCCCGGGGCAAGAACAAAGCGATCCATGTAGAATCTCACGAAAACTTTGTCTTGGCCGCCGCGTAGCATCTGATCGACGCGCGCGATGTACTCATTTAGATTCTGGTTTGAAGGGTATCCAAATGCAATACGACCGTTGGGAGCGGCTTGCGAGATCGGCAGATACTTCGCCATGGCCACCGCGACGGAACTGACGGGAATCTGATTATTCGGGAACGGCAGGCCAGTCGTAGGGTTGTTGATCTGGATCACTTTGCCTTGAGGATTGACGGAGGGATTCGCTGTTAAGTAATTTGAGAAATCTCCTGTGAGATTGGCCGCCGTGGGCAAGATTGTATTGTTCCCGTTGACCTGCGTCCGAATCCGTGTCGCTTGATAACCGAAAAAGAAAAATGTCTTATCTTTTCTGATCGGCCCCCCAATAGTGCCGCCAAATTGGTTTCGTTTCAGCGGATCCACGCCAGCAGCGAAGAAATTACGAGCGTTGAACTCGCGATTACGCACGAATTCGAATAAATCGCCGTGGAATGTATTCGTGCCCGATCTGCTAACTACGTTCACGACCGCGCCGGCATTAGTTCCGTACTGCGTGTCGAAACTATTGGTTTGGACGCTAAATTCCTGAACCGCATCCGGAAACGGGAACGGGTTATTGGTATTGCTCATCAGATCTTCGTTCGTGCCGCCGTCCAAGTTGTAGCTGATCTGGTCGGGACGGGCCCCGTTTACAGAGATCGCTTCGGTCCCGGGGACTTGCTTGGTATTGCCTTGTGTTGTGCCCGCCGCGTTATTGGAGTCCACGGCGCCGGCGACCAGCTTTGTAAGATCGGCGGCATTGCGGCCGTTCAAAGGCAACTCGACCACACGCGAGCGCTCAATCACCTGGCTGACCACAGGTGTTTCCGTGTTGACAAGAGTTGCGGTTGCTTCAACCGTGACCGTTTCCTGAGCCTGGCCCAATTCGAGATGGACGGGAAGCGTGCCGGTCTGGTCTGCCAGCAGCGTTACCTCCTGAACGTAAGTCTTAAATCCCGGGGCCTCTACTGTAACGCGGTAAGTGGCGGGCGGAAGCGAGGGTAGTCTGAACTCGCCATCATTATTGGTCGCGGCGCTACGCTTTACGTCGGTACCCACCTGAAGCGTAGTGACACTGGCGTTAGCAATCGCTGCGCCGGTTGGATCGACGACGCTCCCGGTTAGCGCGGCATTCCCGCCGACTTGGGAAAACGCGCCAGCTGTGAACAGCAAGAATATAGTGCATGCTGCGATCGGTCTCTGCATAGAAATTTCCCTTTGCACCAACGCGAACGTTGTTCAATGGGCGAATTATGTCACTTCAAGTCAGGCCCGTCAAGCGCTGACGCTTACGTGTGTTTGCGTACTGTAATCAACGCACGTCCGCGGTACGGTCGCTTTCGTAGCGCATGATGTGATAGTACGCTTCCCAGTTGTCCCACAGAATCGGTGGCGCCATGTGCGTTTCGGGATCATCCAAGAACTTATCTAAGATCTCGACCATCTCTCGTGTTCTAGAGATGCCGGTCAGCCAGTCGCCCCGGTACCAATGTTGCCAGTTTCCGTATTCGGCTGCGGTTTCCTCGCGCTGAATTTCGTCGAATG
>JAFAQG010000186.1 GCA_019246575.1 Acidobacteriaceae bacterium | reverse complement strand
TGAACCAGGGCATCGCCGAGCGGCTTGGGCACGCGGAGCCCGCTGGCGATGGTATAGGCGCCCGGCCACAGATCGCTCTCATGCGCATCGTTTTCAAAAGCGCGCGTGATTGGCTGGCAACCCCTGGCCTGGACCGCTATCATTTTCGGACGTTTGCTGTCGATCCAGCCGAGTTCCCCGAGCTCCGCGAACGCCTTCCACATCCCGATCAGGCCGACGCCGCCGCCGCAGGGGTAGAGAATGGCATCGGGCAGGCTCCAGCCGAACTGCTCGGCGATCTCGTAGCCCATCGTCTTCTTACCCTCAATGCGATACGGCTCCTTCAGGGTACTGACTTCGAACCAGCCCTCGCGATCCTTACGTTCGCCGAGCATCCGACCGCAATCGCTGATCAACCCGTCAACAAGCGTGACCCGAGCCGAATATGCTTGGCACTCCAGAAAATTCGCTTGCGGGACGTCGGACGGCATGAAGACATGTGCTTCCAGTCCGGCCCGGGCCGCGTAAGCCGCTAGCGCTCCACCCGCGTTTCCGGCGGATGGAATCGCCAGTTTGGCGACGCCGAGCTTTTTCGCCATCGTCACCGCGCAGGACAGGCCGCGTGCTTTGAACGAATCCGTAGGATTGCGCCCCTCATCTTTGATCCAGAGGTCTTCGAATCCCAGGACGTTCTCGAGGGAGCCGCAGCGCACGAGCGGAGTCCCGCCTTCCGTAAGGGTTACGGCCTCGCTCCTTTCGGCCGGAAGCACGGGGGAGTACCGCCACATATCGGAAGGCGAGCTCGCGAGATTGTCCTTTTTCCACTCAGACCGGATCGCCTGAAGGTCGTATTTCACGAGAAGAGGGCCTCCGCAGGAGCACAAATTTATAAGGAGATCAGCGGGTAAGATGCCGTGGCAACGGCTGCAGACCAGTGCGGCAGGTTTTCCCATAACTGCCGCCATGGTACCGCTCGCGCAACCCAGGTCTGCGTAGGTACGGCGTAATAGAGCTTACGGTAAAAACCTGGGATGGTAAATAGTTTAGAGGTGTGAAAAAATAGGCTTCTTAACCCATACTGTAAATCTATGGGAGGAAGCGCCGTGCAGTATCCTTTGAGCCGGGATGAACACGCTGCTATGGTCAGGTATCTATCAGGTATTCGCAAGCAGCTTCAGGACGTTTCTGACCTGTTGACGACGCGCTACGGCAAGCACAGCAGCATTGCGGAGACGGCTGTCAAAACGCTGGTTTCGTCAACGCTGCTGGAACACGAACTGTTGCTTCTGGACAGTGACGCCGCTTCCCAACGAGCGACAGAGGAAACGCCGGCACACTTCGCCTCTTCAGGTTTTTCATCGCGTGGCTGAATGCTGTTGACCCGTTGTGCTTTGGTTGCGATCTGCCTTACCGTTCCGCCCTTTTGCTGGGGCCGCGAGATCTTTCATCTCACAACTGGATTCTCGGTCGAAGCGAAGGCCCATACGCGCACAGAATCTTCTTACGTTCTGACGACCGCGGCCGGCACGCTGGAGTTTGCCGCATCGAATGTGGAGCAGATTGAAGTCGTCACCGATCCGATGCCGGATGCGCCCGCATCGCCCGCCGTGAGCGCCGCGATTAGGCCGGAAGAACTGATTCGGGAGGCAGCGCTTTCACAAGGCTTGCCGCCGGGACTTGTGCAAAGTGTCGCAAGGATTGAATCAGGTCTGAATTCCGCTGCGGTATCTCCGAAAGGAGCGGTCGGCCTCATGCAACTCATGCCGGGAACCGCGGCCGAGCTCGGTGTTGCCGCAACCGATGTGCAACAAAACGCGAGTGGCGGCGCTAAGTATCTCCGTCAACTGTTACTCCGGTACCACAACGATGCTGCGCTTGCTCTAGCCGCTTACAATGCCGGACCAGGCGCTGTTAGCAAGTACAACGGCGTACCGCCTTATGCTGAAACGAGGCAGTACATTCTGCGCGTGCTCCGGGAATACGCTAAGCAGCAGATCGCGGAGGCAAAGCGAACTGCTAATAGCTCCAGCGCCACAAAATAGCGCCGGCCGTGTATCCTGCCCCGACGGCGGCAAACAACACCAGGTCCCCGTTTCGAAGCCGCCCTTGCTCAATTGCATCTTGTGTGGCTAGCGGGATAGTTGCGGCAGTGGTGTTTCCGTATTTTTCAAGATCAATGACAACGCGGTCCTCGGGCAGGTGAAGGCGCTCGGCGGTTGCAGTGATAATTCGCTTGTTGGCCTGATGCGGGATCAGTAGCTTGACATCGGCGGCGCTATAGCCGTGTTGGTGAAGAACGGCGTCGCAAAGCTCATACATCTTGCGAACGGCAAACTTGAACACCTGCTGACCTTCCTGCTTGACGTAATGAAGGCGATTGGCCACGGTCTCGTTGCTCGCGGGAAGCCGGCTCCCGCCGGCCGGCATCTTGAGAAACTGCGCGCCTGACCCGTCGATCTCGTTGAGATGGCCGACAAAACCTCCATCCTCTCCGCTTCCGGCTTCGACCAGGAAAGCGCCCGCGGCATCACCGAAGAGGATGCAGGTAGCTCGATCGGTGTAATCAATGATCCGCGACATAGTATCCGCGCCGATGACTAAAACGCTTCGATGCGTACCGGCCGCGACCAGATGAGCCGCAACGGTCAACCCATACAGGAAGCCGGAACACGCCGCCAGAAGGTCGAATCCCCAGCACGTAGTCGCTCCCAATCGCTGTTGCACAAGGCATGCCGTCGATGGGAACAGCATGTCGGGCGTCACCGTGCACACGATAATGGCATCCAGTTGGGCGGCTTCGAGACCGCGCTGTTTCAGCGCCCGCTCCGCGGCTGCAATGGCCATATCCGATGTGGCAACTCCGCTATCGGCTATGTGGCGCTCACGAATGCCCGTTCTCTCGACGATCCAATTGTCGTTGGTCTGAACCATGCGCGAGAGGTCGTTGTTTGTGAGCACATGGGGCGGTACGAAGCACCCTATGGCACTGATCTTTGCAGTGGGCAACACTATCCTCGAGGTTTCGGGCTGGACAGCGTCGCGGGTCGAAAGCGGCCCGGCGACTGTGATCTACTATGGTACATTTGTTGAAAAATGCAAGTCGAGACTGCTCTGTTTTTTGAGCCGGTCGAGCGCATATACGAGCGTGTTTTTCGAACTGTTAAGCCGCGCACACCTGTACCCCGAATTACAGTTCAGTTCCGAAAATACGCGAATGCAAACAGCCGGATTCGTTTGCAAGACGGTGAATTAAGCGTACATATCAGCGATTTACTCGAAAGTGCGCCGGCACCCGTTCACGAAGCGCTCGCTTACATTCTGCTTACGAAACTTTACCGGAAGGTGCTCGATCCTGCCATCGCGGCGCGATATCGGCGGTATCTGAATCGATCGGACGTGCTCCGCAGCTTGCATCTGGTCAAACGAGTGCGGGGACGCAAGACGTTTCGCCCTCCAAAGGGCCGCTACTACGATCTGGGCGAGGTATTTGAGGCGTTGAATTTCAAATACTTCAATGGTCTGATGGCGCGGCCGGAACTAGGCTGGAGCTTGAAACCGTCATTGTCAACCCTGGGCCACTACGATCCGTCACACCACGTCATCGTCCTCAGCAGCGTGCTCGATTCGGCTGACGCCCCAGCCATCGTCGTCGAGTTCGTCATGTTCCATGAAATGTTACATTTACGGCATCCGACGGAACATCGCGGGCCGCGCCGGTGCGTACATACGCCGGAGTTCAAGCGTGAGGAGCGGAAGTTTGAGCAATATAGGCTAGCAAAGCGAGAACTTAAGCGATTCGTGGACACGTCACACGGGTCCACGAACGGTCAAGCCGTTTGAAGTGCGGAAAGCGTAGCCAGTTCAGCGCTGAGCTCTTCGAGCCGCAGAATCAAGACGCGCACACTCAGCGAACGCATGCCTGCATGGCACAGCAGATATCGAAACTCAGCCCTGACAACCGAACTTGAGAAGCGCACCTTCAACCAGATCAACTTGGCCATGAGGCTCGACTGGTCCTCGGGAGCCTGGGCAGCGAGCAACCGTGCCGCCAGGTGGAGCCGGTTAAAATCCGAGATCATCCGGTTCAAATACTGGCGGAAAATGTACAACCGGTCGCGGCGCAGCTTCCGATACAGGGATAAATCAAAACCTGGCTGACGCGATAGAAAGTTAAAATCCTCATCGCTCAGCAAGTGCTCCATCATGTGATAGGAAGTCACAGAGAAGTTTTCCAGCCATTCAGGGGAAAGCTCTTCGACGTGACATCGCCGGCAAAGCTTGCGGACGGTTGGCACTACAACAACGAGGCAGATGCCAAACAGAAGTACTAGAACCGTTTCAAAGGCGGTCGTCAACTTCGTCTCCGTAGTGTCTAAAATACCGGATTGGTACGGCAGTTTCAATAGGCCGAAAGTTTTTCGGATGATTTTTTTTTCGGTTTGTAAGTTTTCGAATACTACCGAGCTAATTTTTCGGCCACTTTTTCATGCGAGGTGCGTAACAGAGCGGCATTCAGGTCTTCGAGCCGCTGCACCAGGCGCTCTTGTTCGGCTTTACGCCAGCCGTGACCGATGGTAACGGGCACCGATTCCCCCTGCCTGGTGAGAAAAAGAGCCAGGTATCCGAACCAAGCCGGTGCGAGGAACACGTTTGTAACGTTCCACACAGGTCCGAGGGAAACAAAGGCTCGTATAAGGAGAAATGCGGTTTCGGAAAAGAATATCACGAGGTACCCGATACTGAAGACCGCCAGATTGCGAGGCATTTGCACAGGGAACCACAGAACAAAGCTGAGCATGGCGATTAGGACGAGCACAGCGACCGTGCAAATCACTCGATCGAAGATAAACACCAGGCGTACGGCTACACTCCACGGGTTGAGGGTTCCGAAAGCAGGCACCCGCGCCAGTTCCAATTTCGCGCTGAGGAGCGCGACGACGGCGGCCACGAGAAAAGCCCAGTTCAGTACGCGCCGCGAAAAGCTCAAGATGCCCGGCAACTTCGTCAGGATCGCGTCCAAAAGCGAGTAGACCATCCAGAGGTTCAGCACCCATTCGATCACCGTCAAGCCTACGTACGTCTCCCGGTAAGCCACGTGCCCGGCGCCCGCAAAGATGAGACAGGAGCCCGCCAGTTTGTATAAGATGTACAGGCTGAAGACCTTATAGATTGTGTGGAGGCGCAGTGTCAGCAGCCGCAGGAGTAGAATAATGCCGAGTGCATCTGTCGTATATAGGGCAATGCGGTCCCAGTGCATCTCGAGTTGCTAACTTTCTTTGGATAGTAGTCCAAATTCCAAATTGCGGCAACTGAGGTTTGATCTGTAGGGCCGGGGTCGGCGGGCCGGTTTCCGCCCGCTGGCGGCCCGAGTGGCATCGGGCCGTGGAGAGAGGGGGCTTCGAAACGGACTGTCTTATCGCCCGCTCGACATCGAACTGGAATGAACTGCTGTAACCATCAAACTTCCATCGTCGGGATCAGGCATAGGCCAAGTGTCGGCTTGCACGGGTTGAACAGCCGAAACAGCAACACTTCCATCATCGGGATCAGGCATAGGCCAAGTGTCGGCTTGCACGGGTTGAACAGCCGAAGCAGCAACACTTCCATCATCGGGGTCGGGCATAGGCCAAGTGTCGGCTTGCACCGGTTGAACAGCCGAAACAGCAACACTTCCATCATCGGGGTCGGGCATAGGCCAAGTGTCCGCTTTAACAAGCTGAACGGCGCCGAACAGTGCGCAAATAACGAGAGAAGTCCGCGCGATTTTCATCATAAATCCTCCTCAATTTTGGAGCATTTCCTCGATTTATTTTGGAATACTCTCGTCAGTACAATACCGTATTATCGGTTTTTTCCCCTACCAGAAGGGCCGATTTTTTCCGGCAACAGAACGGTATAGTCCTATCGGTACTTGTTGGGGACTTGTATCGCCCCTATAAGCGTGTATGATCTTAGTTACGGTCGGATGCGGGACGAAACGCCGATGATTGCGGAAGCGTCGCTGAGCGAGGAAATCTGGCTTCGTGACGTGTCTCTCATTCAGAGCTCGTACGGCAGATTAGTGTACCTGGCCGGCCTGTTGGATCCAGACACGGGGCGGTATGAGCATTACGGCTGCACAACGAGCGCGGCCGGCGCACACGCTTCTCGCGTTCTTAAGCGATACCACGAAGCCGTTTTTTGGGATTGGGTGCAGTACCCGCTCGAAAAGAAGATGGCCGATGTTCAGCTCTATATCGCTGGTATTGACCAGGTCGACAAAATAGAGCTAATTGACGCCTGGCTGCGGTTAACGCCTTACAAAAACCTCGTGCCCGGTTCGATTCAGGGGCCGGAGCGGCAAAAGCACATATCAGACTTCGAAGCCATTCTGGGACTGCTCAAGAACGTGTATGGCGTCGCCTCGCCACATCTAGACGCATAGCTACCGCGATAACCTGCCCCACTACTTCCGCCTGACCGCGCGCAAACATCTGAGGCGCCGCCGGAGAGGCCGAATGCGGTTGCACGATGAGCCAGCCATCTCGATCCGCACACCAGCCGCACGCGTACCCGGTGCGATGCTCAACGAAATAAATCGGCCGTTCCAGCTCGTGCGTCCAACCGTCACTCGCTACTTTGCGCCTGCTTTCATCGATTTGAACAAAAGATCCCGGCGCAATGACCGGATACATGGTCCAATCGTCGGTGCCGATGAATGCGTAGCGATGACGCTCGGGTTCGAGCGAGTTCAGTAGGGTGGCTGAGAACGCGCCCCAACGCTGGATATGCCGACTTAAATAGAACGTGCGGCGAAGATCCACAGCGCCACTCAGTTCGGCCGGCAACGTTACCTCGGCAGTGTTCGAAGGCTTTAGCTCAATCAAATGTGTGTGCTCCAGCATTATTCGCGCAGCATCGATCGCGAGCTGATCGAGCTCGACACCGTACCAGCGCAGAACTGCGCCTAAGTCGAGACGATAAATTGCGCACAGTGAGTAGAGCCGGTAGATCGACGGTAGCGTACCCTTGTTCTCGATGTCGGCGAGGCGGCTCAGCCCGATGACAAACTCATCATTCTGATGCTTGCCGGCGATTTTTTCACTTGCTTCCTCCACATCTCGATAGCGGAGACGCAGGCGTTCGCGAACACGACGGAGCTTTTGACCTGGTTCTTGCAGCATTCGTTTTGTCGGCTAGCTCGCTTTCACGCGGCCCCTTGACTTCTACTTTGAATCAGGCAGTCGCGTCGTACTTTCACTTATACTTGAGGAACAGATGTTCTGAATTCAGAACATGTTGCATGATACAAGGCATGGGCCTGAAGTTTAGAAGTACTCTCCGGGCCCGATCTGAGCGGCTTCTTGACACTAAAAGATACTAGCTTACAGAACTACCAGTACTCGACGCGCGTGAGCGCGCGGTTACGATGTGCCTGCCGGCTTAAGCCAGCAGGCATTTGCGAGGGGTCTGTCTCATAGCTGATGGCGGCGACGAAATCACGAAGCGCGGCGGCATTTCAGGGCGAACTTGGAGCGTTTAGCCACCAGGCGGCCCAAAAACTTCTAGGCAGGCGAGTTCTGGCGGTACCTTGCGCCTCGTTTCGGGAGGTCTTCGAATCGCTCGATAAAGGAAAGGT
>JAFAQG010000469.1 GCA_019246575.1 Acidobacteriaceae bacterium | reverse complement strand
CAGCACGCGGCGTTTTGCTCGCATGAGATCCCTGCGCCAGGCGCTTGCGGTCGCGCGCAAAGATCTTGCGATAGAGCTCCGCACCAAAGAGTCTCTGAACGCCGCCGCGGCTTTCTCGGTTGCAATTCTGTTGCTTTTCAGTTTTGTATTCGACCCTTTTTCCGAGACCATCCGGCTGGTCTCCGGCGGAATACTTTGGCTGGTGTTTGCATTCGCCGGAGCCCTCGTCTTCAATCGCGGGTTTTCTCGCGAGTTGCCTAATGAGTGCCTCGACACGTTGCTCGCCTCGCCGCTCTCACCCGCCAGTCTGCTTCTCGGGAAGGCCATAGGTATTTTTATCCTGCTCGTACTCGTCGAGCTCCTTTCGCTCATTGTGTTTGGGGTGCTTTACGACATTCAATGGTGGTTGCGGCCCGGCGAGTTGGCGGCCCTCTGCGCCTTAGCGACTTGGGGCATTTCCATAACTGGTGCGGTGTTTGGCGCCCTGACTGTGAACTTGAGATTGCGCGAATTAATGTTGCCGGTCATCATCTATCCGCTGCTCGTGCCTCTCCTCATCGGTGCCATTGAAATCACGAACGCGTTACTCACAAACCAACCCCTGACGGATTACGAATGGCTTTGGGCTCGAGTCCTGGTCGTTTTTGACGTGGTATTCACGGCTCTCGCCCTTACGCTTGCCGAAACGATCTTGGTCAACTGATTATCCGCACGAACCATGTTTCGGCAGGCATCGGGCCACTTCATCAACTCGACGGTTTGCGCGTTTCCGTCGAAGTGCGCACTTCGCCGGTTGTAAGCGACTCCTGAGGACTAACCCCTGTTACGCGATAGTTTTCTCGGGATCGCCGACGGTTGGACCGAATTCGTAAATGCTGTGTCATCGAAGTAAGTCTCTCGCGGAACGAACGCTGCCATCTGTTGGCTGGAAGCTGAGACCCACCTGGCAGTAATAGTGGATGCACGCAGCTTATGGCTATGATGGTCTGAATCGGGGCGTGGCTCTGGACCGAATCTGGATACCAGCTTTGAACCGGCGGCTTTCTCCGGGAGGGGCGATTTTGTGTCCCAGCAAGGGGTAGCAGAGCAGCGCGACGACGGAAGCTCGAAAGGGGGTCATTCGCCCCAGCCCGAAGTTACGGCAACACTGCTCCGCTCGCAGGATGGCGATTCGCGAGCCTTTGACCGGCTGTTTGCTCTCGTCTACCAGGACTTCCGGGCACTGGCAAAAAGTTATCTCGCTCGGGAGCGTAATACGGTGACGCTCCAGCCCACAGCACTCGTGAACGAGGCGTACATCCGGCTGGTAGATCAGACCCGCGTCGACTGGAAGGGGCGCACGCACTTCTTCGCCGTCGGCGCAATGGCGATGCGGCGGATTCTCGTGAATCGTGCGATTGCGGCGAAAAGGCTCCGGCGCGGTGGCGGGCACGTCGTGAAAGTTGATCTGTGCGAGGGCCTGCTCTCAACGGAACGGGAAGAAGACGTTCTCGCGGTCGACGAAGCCCTGAAGGATCTCGCCAAACTGAATGAGCGTCATGCCAAGGTCGTTGAGCTCCGGTTCTTTGGCGGGCTGACGGTGGCTGAAATCGCCGATACCCTCAGCGTGAGTGCCAGCACGGTCGAGAAAGATCTCCGCTTTTCGAGCGCGTGGTTGAAGAACGCCTTGCACCACTAAAGCAGGAAGCAGTATGAGTCCGCGGAATCTGAATCCGGCACGCCACGCACGGGCAGCGGACATTTTTTTCGCCGCCGTCGAGCTGTCACCAGAAGAGCAGAAGTCGTTCCTGGGGCGCGAGTGCGGGGGTGACGAGGAATTGCTCGAGATGGTTGAGCAACTCCTGGCGGAGGACCGGAACGGCTCCATCCTACCCGAGCCCAAGCCCGCCGCATCGCGAACCCGAGAGTCCTTAAGCGGACTGACTCTCTCGCATTACCGCGTCCTGGAGCCGGTGGGCGAGGGAGGCATGGGGACGGTATATCGCGCCAGCGACACACGGCTGGATCGTATCGTCGCGCTCAAGTTTCAGCCACAACAGATTCTCCGCGATACCGCGAGTCGGGACCGTTTTTGGCGTGAAGCGAGGAGCATTGCCTCTATCGATCACCCGAACGTCTGCCCCGTTTACGAGATGGAGGAGGACGGCGCATTCCTATTCATCGCGATGGCGTATCTGGACGGCATCCCGCTGGACCGTAGGATGACCTCAGGCCGGGTCACGATTGAAGAGGCGCTGAAGATCGCGATCCAAGCGGCTCGGGGCCTGGAAGCGGCGCACGCCAAGGGCATCGTCCACCGTGATATCAAGCCTGCAAACGTGATGCTGACACCAACAGCGTCAGGTGAATATCTCGTGCGCATTCTTGATTTCGGAATCGCACAATCGGTGCGCGAGTCGGCAGGCACACAAGATGAGTTGACCATGGGCACGGTGTGCTACATGGCGCCGGAGCAGATTCGCCCTG
>JAFAQG010000955.1 GCA_019246575.1 Acidobacteriaceae bacterium | reverse complement strand
CCTTTATCGAACGCGCCCCGGTCATGCAGGCGCTCTTCGAATTGCGACAGATGCCGCATCGCATTGTCATACCGTTCACGCTCCCGTCCGCTAAAGGTGTTGCGGGCAGCGATCTCTTGCAGGTGATGAATGGTGGCGTCAACGGGCCGCCGGTGCTCAGGGTTATAGCGATAGATCTGAGCGTGGGCGGGCTGCGCAGTCGTTCCCACGAAAAGCAACGCAGTCGTCAAAAACAGCCCAATGCCAGATACTTTCGGGAAAAAAGTTCGTCTCGTCATCCCAACCTCTTCCGTCTGGTTCACTCTCTGCCGAAGAAGACGCAAAAGATTGTCCCCACAGTACAACGAAGTGCCGAGTATGAGCGGAAATTAACGTGCGCGGTTGTTGTGCACCGGTTTAGAGCTCAACGTCGAGATCCGCATTCGATGGAATCCACGTTTTCGAAGTGCCCGTTGGTGTGTAGGTCTCGAGAAAGGAACCCATGCGGCGCAGCCGACGCCATTGAATCCGCTGAGCACCTGTGAGGAGAGTGCGCACGCGCAGGCAGAGTGCTTCAAACTCGGAGCGCAGCTCGGAGCACGCAGCCGCCCCGGCGATATAGCTTGGGAACTCGTGTTGGAGCTGCTGCATGAGCAGGAGCGCTTCTTCGAATTGAGACTCGACTTCGCGGATATGATCCGGCGTCGGGTTAATCAGAAGAAGTTCGGCTGTGTGCAAATGATCTGAGATTGCGCTGAGGCGATCAGCGACGATCGAGGCCTCCAGTGCTTCGTGCGCCAGGGCGCCCGTATCGGCGCTAGTTTCCGGATCTTTTTTCATCGAAATGCTCACGGGGGCGCGTTATCGCTTTGTGTAATACGTGCAATTCCGGCCCCGGAATTCTCGTCCCGAATTTACAAGCTGAATTTTGGCAGAAGCGGTCAGAGCGACCCAGACTGCGTGTCGAGCCTCACTAAAGCGCCGTTCTGATGTAAGCTCTTCTGCGCCGCGTCGATGAATTCGAATATTTCAAGTGTTTCCCCATTCGCGACAGGCGGGGTCTTATCTTGCATAAAATCGACGATTTTCTTTACCAAGGGTACATAGCTGGATGCGAAGTCGGGTTTGGAATTCAGATTTTTGTTTTTGAGGTAGACCACGCCTCCGTATTTGCCGTACGGCCGCTGTAAGTGGACTGTGCCCATGCGGCCGTCTTTCCAGCGCCCTGTGACTACATCCGAATCGGCGGTGGATATCCGTGAGACCTCCACGCAACCGGTTCCAAAGAGCGTGTACAGCATTTCGACGCCGTGAATTCCGTACCAGGACAGATCGAGCTGATGATGAGGTTCGAGGGGACCTGGCGCCCAGACAATCGCGCCGATCATGTCCGGTGTTCGCAGGTCGGCTATCGGGCTGTATCGGAGCGATGAGGAACTAAACCACGGGATGTTGTGCTCGCGGGCGACACGAGCGATCTCTCTGGCGTCGGTGAGGGTAGAGGCAAGCGGTTTATCGATGAAGACCGGCTTACCGCATCGGACTGCCTCTCGAAACTGCGCCAGGTGAGGTCTTCCGTCAACGCTCTCCAGTAATAATCCGTCGACCGCCGGGCAGAGTTCGGTAATGGAATTGACGAACTTCACGCGCCATTTGTCTTTGAGCTCGTTCGCGTAATTGTCTATGCGGTTTGCACTCTCCGGAATGTCGGGGCTTCCGCCCTTCCAAGCAGCCACGACGCGTGCGCCCGGGACATGGTCAGGCGCTGTCGCGTCATTTAGGATACGCGTGAACGCGGTTGCATGAGACGTGTCCGTGCCGATGATGCCGAGGCGGAGCTCGGCCGCGGCTACTGGGAGCGACACCATGAGGAATGCAGCGTATCGCGCAGACATGCCTTGAGGATAACGTCGGCGCGGTTTCAGCGAGCCTCGGACTGCTGAGGCGTACGAAGCACGCCGATGGTTTGCAGCCACTCGGCCGCGAGCCGGGGCCAATGCGTGATGGGAAGCGGCGTTGGACGGAGGCCGTAACCATGGCCGCCTTGGGCAAACACGTGCATCTCGGCCGGAACCTTTGCATTCTTTAGCGCTTGGTAGTAGTCGATTGTGTTCTCGACGTGGACTGGATCGTCTTCGGCCTGTACGAGAAAGGTCGGAGGGGC
>JAFAQG010000915.1 GCA_019246575.1 Acidobacteriaceae bacterium | reverse complement strand
CGGATCACGGTCTTCGAACCGAGCTGATACGCCAGGCCGAAGCGAGGCAGCAGTGTCATGGGCGGTTGATACCACAGGTCGTGATTGCCGGGGCCGCCGAACAGGAGTCCGCCACGAACCTGGAACTGACTGACAGGGAGGGTGGATATGGGGTGCGCTGCATAATTGGCGAGGGCGGCGGCCGCGATCGGATTGGGATCGGTGGGGTCGAAACCGCGCACGGCGCGATCGAAACGCTCCGTGACGGGAGATGAGGTTTCTTCGCGCAGACCGATGTTCAGGGTCAATTTAGGGGTGATTTTCCAGTCATCCTGAATGAAAAGGCCGAGATAGGTGTTCTGAATGGCATAACTGGCGCTTCGTGTCATCTGGCCGGAGGGGATTCCTAATAGGAACGATGCGAAATCCTGGCCGATCGGAGCTACGGGCGAGTTATTAAATGGACCGTTCGTGTAAGTGGGCAGAAATTGGAATCCGGGCGAAACATCATAGCCGCCCGCGAAAGCAAACGAGCGATACAGACGGAACTCGCTGCCGTAATGGAAATTATGATTGCCGTGCAAAGTGTTCGCGGTTGCAGCCCAGTCGTGAAGGATACCGGTGATATTTCCGTCGCCTGCCTGGAAATTTCCGAAGCCGGAGAATGTGCCCGTGCAGGCGCCGGTACACGGCTTCGTGAGCGCCTTCGTGTTGATGTAGATATTCGGGAAGGTCTCGGTCTTCGGGTCGAGAAGCGAGAGTAACTGGGGAGAAAAGCCGAGCGAAGCGAGATCGAAGCCCTTGCTGCGGCGGGCCTCGGGAGTTTGCTCGTAAGTGAGGCCGTAGCGAAGGTCCAGCACAGTAGCGGGGCTCAGCACGATGACATCGTCCAGCGCAGCGCCGCGGTTGATACGGGTGAGGTTCAGTCCAGTCGCAATGTTGTTATAGAAGTTCGAATTACTTTCGAGGTAGTGATCGTAATCGAGACGTAGAAACGCGCGGTTCTTTTCCGAAAACTGATGATCGAAGCGGAGGAAATGGACGTAGTAATCGAAAGTATCTTTTGTGATGCGGGTGTAATTGTTCTGGCCGGTTGAGGTGCCGATTGTATTCGGCGAGGGGTAGTAGGCCATGATGGAGCGCGCGACGGGGTCGATGCGGTTGGGCGGGATGATATTTCCCGGAAACGGCGACCGCATCACACGGCCGCCGGAAGCAGGCACTGTGGTCACCGGATCGTAGATCGTGTAAGGATTCGGGTTCTGATTGCCGCCGAGCGGCAGAAGCGCGGAGAAATCTCCTTGCCTCTCGGCGGGAGTGGGAACGGTTCCGACGGTGGTGGTTGGCTTGCCCCACTGGTTTGATTCCCATGAATAGAACAAGAAGGTTCGATTACGCCCGCGGTAGATCTTCGGAATGATCACCGGGCCGCCGATGGAAGCACCGTAACGATTGTCCTGATATTCGGGCTTGCCGCCACCCGAAAGATTTTGAAAGAAGGTGGGCGCATCGAGATAACTGCTCGAAACCCATTCATGGAGTTCGCCGTGGATATTGTTCGTGCCTCCGGTACTGACGAGGTTGATGACTGCTCCAGGTGTGGCCGATGCTGGCGTCGTAACCGCTGGTCTGTACGCGGAATTCGTTAACGGCGGATTGCGGCGGCTGGAACGCGACGAGCGGAGTGCCCTGCGAGGCAAACGTATCGGGGATGCCGTCAATGGTGTATTCGTTCGAGTAGAGCTGGTTGCCGTTGCTGACGAATTGCGAGGAGGCGCTGTTGAACGATGTCTTGCGCGCGCGCAGGTTGGTTGTGTTCACGACTCCGGGCGCAAACAGGATCATAGCCGCCGGATTGCCCGCCTGTAACGGGAGATCGCGGATGCGCTTGGTATCGACCACCTGGCCGAGCGAAGCATCGGCGGATTCGAGCACGGGCGTCGCAGCGGTCACTTCGATCGTCTCCTGAGTGTTTCCGACTTGGAGCGTCAGATCGAGATTGATGTTGTCGTTCACACGGACCTCGAGGCCGGGGCGATCCGTTTTCTTGAACCCCGTCATCTCGGCCGTGACGGTGTAGGTTCCGGGAAGCAGATACGTAAGGGAGTAGATTCCGCCCTGGTTGGCTTTGGCGACGACGGAGGTGCCTGTTGCGCCATTCGTAGCGCGAACATCGGCGCCTGGAACCACGGCTCCGGATGGGTCGAGGACGCGGCCGCCGATGGCTCCGCGACCTTCTCCTTGTGCCCAGGCCTGACTTACTCCCACACCGCAGGCAAGAATTACGATTACGACAGACTTGGTACGCATGGAATGTAAACTCCTCATATTGTGGGCCGCTGGCCGACCGGCGCCGGCGCATCGGAGGAAGGCGCGGGCTTGCCGTCGATGGTGTTCGGTTCCATCACCTCGATTCTCGTGCCGTCCGGATCATAGAGGTTCGCCTGACGCTTTCGATTGACGCCGACCTGAATCTTAATTTCCTTCCCGTAATCCTTGTAAGCCGGCCGGGCTTTCAGAGTGGCAACGGCCTTTTCGATATCCGGAACCACTAGGCAGACGTGATTTTTTGTACCTAGTTGCTCGGGACTGGGGTAGTTACGGTAGAGCATCAACTCGAGGTAATCCGTTCCGTCCGGAACGCGCATGTTGACCCAACTTAAAGACTTTCCGGCGCCTGCCGCGCCGCGCCAGAACTCCGTAAAGCCGAGGATGCCATGGTAGAACTTCATGGAGGCATCAAGGTTGCCGATCGTGACACCAACATGCGTCATGTGGTCGGAAATGCGTGTATGGGGCATAAACTTGCCCTTATTTTGCATGCTCCAGCCATCGGGCGTGTATTGGACGATCTCGACCGTATGGTTATCGGGGTCCTTGATGTTGAAGTTCAAATTTTTGATCTGGCCCTTCCCGACTTTGTCAGGCACTGGGACGCCCTGCGAAGCGAGATACTCGCGCATCGCCTCCGCGTCGTCGGTTTGAAACGAGATATGGTTCAGGTGGCCGTCGTGCTGGGGCGGCTCGGCGAACAGCTCCAGGTATTGATAGTCGTTGATTTTTATGAAAGCAATGCGATCCCCGCTACCGTTCTTGCGCTTGAGCGCGTAGGGTTCGGCAAACCCTAAAAAGCCTTCGTAGAAGGCACGTGCTTTTGCCAGGTCATTTTCATAGATGGCCATATGGGCGACGCCGAGAATTTTCGGCCGCTGCACGTTCGCAGCGGCGTTGAGGGCGAGAGCAGCGGTCACGGTTGCGGAGGCCAGGGCGAGCAAACACGTTTTCATATGAGTACAGTTAAATGGTAAGTTAACGTCCGAACACGCATTAGGCGATCGGGAGGGCCACGGTGAAACGACAAAGTTCGCGGCGCACGTTTATGATCAGCGCAGGCGCGGCGGCATTTGCGGGAGCGGTATCGTCGCGTACGGCATCGGGGTTTTTCGGAGCACCGGAAGGAATTCGCTTCGGATACGCCGCCATCACTTGGGGCAGAGCGGAGCGGCAGGCGATCGAAGACATCTCTTCAGCGGGATATCAGGGTATCCAGTTTCGGATCGAGGCGGTAACCGAGTTTCGACCGCCCGAGCTGCGCGAAGTTTTGCGACAGCACAAGCTTACGTTCGTTGCGCTGTCGAGCGGTGAGATTTCTATCGATCCTGCAACGGAATCGGACCAGCTTGCAAAACACACGGCGAACGCGAAGTTTGTGCGCGACGCGGGCGGACTCTATTTGCAGATTCTTGATCAATTGAAACCATATCCGCGAGTCGTCACGCCGGATGAATGCAAGAAGCTAGGCAAGCTGCTGACGGAACTCGGGAAGCGTACAGCCGATATCGGAGTGCCGCTCGGCTATCACAATCACATGAACACGATCAGCGAGCATCCCGGGAATCTGGACCTCGTGATGGAATCTTCGGATCCCAAATACGTAAAACTCGAGCTGGATGTTGCGCACTCGGTGGCGGGCGGCGGCGATCCTGCCGCGCAGATCGAGAAATATCGAGACAGGTTGCTGTTCATGCACTTAAAGGATGTGGTGAACATTTCCATGGCTGACGAAAAGAGCGCGAAATATCCTTTCAAGTTTGTGGAATTGGGGCGTGGACGCGTGGACCTGCTGGCGGTGTTTGCTGCGCTCGAGAAGATCGGATTTCGCGGTTGGGCAGTGGTGGAACTAGATCGCGTCCCTGATAAGTCGAGAACGCCGAAAGAGTGCGCAATTCTCAGCAAGAATTACCTCGAACAGAAAATAGGCGCAAGGTTCGCTTGAGTGTCTCTCGATTAACCGGTTCTCATGCGAGTAGCGGTGGCGCAGATCAACAACACGGTTGGAGATCTGTCAGCGAATGCAGCGAAAATTTTGGACTTCGCGAGGCGGGGCGAGGAGGCGGCTGCGGAGATCGTTGCGTTTCCAGAACTGGCGTTAACAGGGTATCCGCCGCGGGACCTGGTTGAGAAACATTCGTTTCTGGACCGTACGGCGGAAGCGCTGGACGGTATTGTGCGGCAATCGGCGAATTTGAAACCGGCGCTGATTGTCGGTTATGTTGCGCGATCGCCCGAAGACGCCGCGATTAAGGCACAGAACGCGGCTGCAGTAATCGAAGGCGGCCGAATACTTCTAAACCAACGAAAGATACTGCTGCCCACTTACGATGTCTTCGACGAGGTGCGATATTTCCAGCCGGGCGATCGGCAGTGCATTGTCACCATACGGGGTACGAGACTGGCGGTTGCTATCTGCGAGGATTTCTGGAACGACAAACAGTTCTGGGAGAGGCGCAGGTATTCGCGGGACCCGATCGAAGAACTCGTGCAGCAGAACGCGGATGTGTTGATTTCCATCAATGCGTCGCCCTGGAACCTCGGTAAGCGCACTCAGCGCCTGGCGATCTTCGAATCGCTCGCCAAGCGTTTTCGGCTGCCCGTCGTTTACGCGCACATGGTTGGCGGCAACGATCAGTTGGTCTTCGACGGCACCAGTTTTGCTATGACCGCAGAGGGTAAGATTGCGGCACGGGCGAAGTCGTTCGAGGAAGACCTGATTTGCTTCGATTCGATCGCGGGTACGGGCGACGACCACGATAGCGGCCTTACGCCCGACGAGGCCGTGTTCGAGGCACTGGTGCTGGGTACGCGTGATTACATTCGAAAATGCGGCTTCCGCTCCGTGCTAATCGGGTCGAGCGGCGGCATCGATTCGGCGCTTGTGGCGGCAATTGCCGTGGAAGCGGTGGGGAAGGAAAACGTAACCGGCGTCGGCATGCCCGGGCCGTATTCTTCGGAACACAGCGTTACGGATGCGAAATGCCTGGCATTACGGTTGGGCATTCGCTTTGAGATTGTGCCCATCAGGCTGGGTTACGAAGCGATGATAGATACGCTCGAACCGCTGTTTAAGGGTTATAACGCAGACACAACCGAAGAAAATCTGCAGTCGCGGTTACGAGGAGTAACCTTGATGGCCTTATCGAATAAGTTCGGAGCGCTGGTGCTGACGACGGGTAACAAGAGTGAAATAGCCGTTGGGTATTGCACATTGTATGGCGATATGTGCGGCGGACTTGCTGTCATCAGCGATGTCCCGAAGACGATGGTGTACCGGCTGGCGAGGATCGCAAATCAGCGTTGGGAGCGAAAGGGCTTGCCGGGGCCGATTCCGGAAAACACGTTCAGGAAACCGCCTTCAGCCGAGCTTCGTCCTGACCAGAAAGATACGGACTCTCTGCCCGACTACAGCGTGCTCGATACGATTCTGGAAGACTATATCGAACGATACGAGTCCGTGCCGGAGATCGCTGCCAGCGAAGACCTTCCCGAGGAACTGGTCCGGGACATCGTTCGAAAAGTGGATCGCAACGAATATAAGCGGCAGCAGGCTGCTCCCGGCCTGCGCGTGACAGCGAAGGCATTCGGAGTAGGCCGCCGGTTTCCGATTGCACACAGGTTTACAGAATGAAACTTTTTCCTAAGCCGGGACGCGATGCTGTAATGCGCGCAGCAATCGTGTTCGGCACGCTCGCATTGGGCGGATTGCTTGTGCTGCATTCGAAAGAAACGCCGCCGGAGCGCGTGGGGCCGCTTCCGAACGGCGGTTTTCTGCTGAATAGCGGATGGACGATCCGCCCGGCGGGCCAACAGGTATCGGTGGACACGTTCCCGATGAGCGCCGCGGTTTCGAATAACGGAAAGTATTTGCTGGTTCTGAACGGTGGTTACAATCCGCCGTCGATCAGCGTCGTCGATATCGCACAGAAGAAGGAAATTGGACGCACGCCGGTACCGGACGGGTGGTTGGGCTTGTGGCTGACACCTAAGGGAGATCGCCTGTATGTGGGCGGCGGAAGCCGCGCGACGGTATACGAGTTTTCCTTCGACGCGCCGACTGGAGTGCTTGCACGCGCACGGGAATTTACGGTAGCAGTGGACACGGCGACCAAGGGCGCACCCTTTATCGGGGACGTTGTAACTTCTTCCGATGCGCATCTGCTGTATGCGGCGGATCTGTATGGCGACAGCGTTGTCGTCATCAATTTGCAATCGGGACGGCAAATCGAGCGCTGGAAGTGCGGACACCGACCGTACCGGTTGTTATTAAGTCCCGGAGACAGAGAGTTATTGGTGAGCAGCTGGGCTGATGGGGCAGTTTATCAGTATGATGCCAACACCGGTAAGGAGGTAGGGAAGACGCGAGTGGCTGCGCACCCGACAGATATGTTGTGGGTGAACAAGCCCGCGCCTCCGGAATCATCGGAGCCGTCTACTTACACAGCCAGGCTGTTTGTCGCGGCAGCCAACACGAATAACGTGTACTCGTTCGGCGTGACGCAGGACGTTCAACTCACAATGCTCGAGTCGATCAACGTTTCGATGACGCCCATG
>JAFAQG010000896.1 GCA_019246575.1 Acidobacteriaceae bacterium | reverse complement strand
TATGCGCAACCGGCTCGTCTGCCGTGATCGCACCACGCGCCGGGAAAAGAGGTAGTATGCGTTTTTTCGTTCCCTTATCCAGAGATCCCCATCACGGGGAACACGTTTATAACACGCTTCGCGAGCAGTTGACGAAGAACAAGGAGCCGGTAGCGGACAAGCGGATCTATGCCCTGAAATTCCATGAAGACGGGAAACGCCGCACGCTCGCGGTCGGAGACGAGTTCCATCGCTTCGGCGATGGTCCCGTCCTGGCAATCTTTCAAGGCGACGTGACTTCGACCTATTACATTTGCACGCCCAAGCATGGTGGCTTCGAAGGCGAGCCGGTGGTCATCGGAAACCACGGCGGCGCCGAAACCGAGGAATTCTCGGCGCTAGCGTGAGATCGCATCGCATAGGTTTATGTGCGGTACGTATTGCTGTTCGTTTAATACGCGTTGGGTGTTCGCAATACGGGAATCGGCGGGCTGTGCTGGAAGGATCTGCAGCCCACCTTGCGCGGCGCAACGATCACAACACGAGGCTATCCTCAGGCAAGAGTTCGACCCGCTCTCTCGTGTTTAGGCGTGAGCAAAAGTGGCAGTGCTCGTGGTTGAATGACTCCGGAGATTTATCTTCAAACAATTCTCAGCCGAGAGGCCGTGAGCGGCCCATTCTCGGCGCTGTGGCTCGTGCGTTCACATTTGGACCCTATCGTCAAGGAATGGGCCGGGTCGTTCCTTTTGGATATCAGTCCGAGTGGTTCCTTCGCGAAAGGCACGGCCAATAAGAGCGGAACCGACGTCGATCTTTTCATTCCGCTGTCGCCCAACACCAAGGAGACGCTGAAGGAAATTTATGACAAGCTCTTCGACAGAATGCAACAGAAGGGGCTCAATCCGGGCCGCCAGAATGTATCCATAAAGGTCGAAGTGAATGGCTACAGCGTCGATCTCGTTCCCGGGAAACGGCACAATCTGTTCGGCCTCGACGATAGCCTCTATCGGCGCCGGGCGGATACCTGGACGAAAACCAATGTGACCACGCACATTGCTCACATCAAAGCCGGCGGGCGCACTCAGGAAACCCGCATTGTAAAGCTCTGGCGGGATCAGAAGAAGCATGATTTCCCATCGTTCTATCTTGAGCTTGCAGTACTGCGCGCGTTCGCCGCTGCAGGTCGTGGGACATTGGCGACGAACGTCCGGACGGTATTCGATTTCCTCGGGAATGGTTTCGCGGACGCGCGTATTGTCGATCCGGCCAATACGAATAACATCGTGTCGGATGAGCTCATTGCTGCGGAGCGCGCCAAAATCGTGACCGCGGCGAAGCGGGCCTTAAGCGCTTCGACGTGGCAGCAAATCGTCGTATGAGCAAGTGGTCGCTACCAGTTCTCCTGGCAGGCCTTCATCGTGATATTGAGACCCGGCTCGAGACGGCACGGAAAGCGTTCGCGCATCCAGGAACCAAAGGCGATGCAAGCGAACGCGTGTGGCTTCAACTGCTGAGAACTTACCTTCCAGCACGTTATCGGGTTGAAACTGCACATGTCGTCGATAGCGAGGGCACGTTCAGCGATCAAATGGATCTGGTCGTTTTCGATCAGCAGTATTCGCCGTTTATCTTCCATTATGAAGGGCAGATCATTGTTCCGGCGGAAAGTGTTTATGCAGCTTTCGAAGCTAAGCAGGTGGCCAACGGTACCCACGTTTCGATATGCCCAGGACAAAGTTCGTACTGTAAGGCACCTGTACCGGACAAGCCTGCCTATTCCGCATGCTGGCGGGGTTTATGCTCCGAAGAAATTGACACATATCATCGGCGGCCTCCTCACGTTCGAAAGCGAGTGGAGTCCCCCGCTCGGAGAGAGTCTGTTGAACACGCTGAGCAGCGAAGCATCCAAACGGCTCGACCTTGGCTGTATCGCTGCGCATGGCACATTCGGTTGCGATGATAAGGGCTGCTACAGTGTCACGCCACACAAGGGAAGCCGGCAACCGCGTTCCTATTCGATCTCATTGCTCGGCTGCAGAGTATCGCTACAGTATCAATGATTGACATTCGTGCATACGCACGCTGGCTCGCGGAATAGTTTCTCGTGTTCATAACATGGTTGCAATGATGCGATCTACCGACCCGGCTATCACTTGCGAGTGCGAATCGAGATCGGACATTTTGGGGTAGATCCCGTGAATGCGTGGCCGTAATAGTTCGGCTGGGTCTCATGCGTGGTCTGTCTCATCTCAGCGCTCCGCCGATTCCATTACCTGCTTAGCCGGGACTCTCGTCCGCCAGGTTGTGCAGCGGAAATTTCTCCAGCGCCGCTTCCGTTTTCGATTGTTCGTGCCGGTATAGGCCGACGAGTCGCGAGCAGCATGGCCGCGCTTCTATAGCGCATAACTGCTCGAGACACACATGTTTTGGAATATCACATGCACGGGCTGCTTAGCGTGCTGGAAGCTCGTCTAACCGCAGGACGGCGGACTCTGGATCTGTCAATCGGGGTTCGAATCCCCGACTTCCAGCACGGACCATTGCGGAATACGCGCGACATAGGGTAGCTTTTACGCGGCTACCGCATTTTCTGCGTGTGCGCAGACCGGTGCACGCTACGGGCCGCTACAGCCTACTCGTATCCGGAGAATTATGCCCAGTTCTCGTTAGACCATGCGGCGTTTTTCCGCGTGCATCGTAGCCACCCGGTTTGCATCCGGAACGAGCCAGATTTCTCAACAGGCCAAACCGGCTGCGGATGTTATTGGCTCAATCGCCTGTTCCAAGCAATGTCGTTTCGCATGGAAGTGCTGAACTCATCGCGAATTGCCACTCATTTGGAGCGGCCTCTTAGGCTAAGCAGTATTGACGGTCGGCCGTTGATGCTATCGTTGGATCTCAACACGCCGGATTTCTCGTCAAGTGTAAGGTCGTAAGCGTTGCCACTCTCCATGTTTCCGCAGTTGTTCTTGATGTCCCAGGCGTTACAGCGAGCGTCGTACATCGCCCCCCTGTGTTTCAGAACAAAATCAAGCGCGGTTCCGTCCGGCGTTTCGACCCAATGCCGCCGCACAACAACATATCCGGTGTATTCCCGATTGGTTCTGCAACTCGCAAGCAAGAGGCCGGCAATGATTGCGACAATTGCGCGTGCCATCCCTCGCGTCGACCCACTACTAAACCAGGTTACGTGATCGCGAAGTACTCATTGAGTGTCAAACCCGTTGATTGTCGTGCCCGCTGATCGCAAACCCCAAGTTGCCGCGAGTTTCGTTTCATCCTAGATCTGCTGGCGCGCGCTTGCGCCCGCGATGACACCGTCCGGCATAGAGGTTTTCAGGCGGTCCAACTTTTTAGAACATCAGGGTCGTGAACCGTAACTTGACTATTTGCTGGCCAGTTTCTTGCCGATAAGGAAGCGAAGACGAGAGGATCGTGCATGACCGACTTAGATTCGGGTGCACACTCGCGACGAAGACAGGGGGTCCGATGGTTGAAGTTGCAATTGAAGCGTTGAGCATCGTCCTCATCGACGGGCAGGAACGCACAGTTCGGTTTTTGCGGTTCGCTCTCGAATCTGCCGGCTACCAGGACGTGCGTGTGTTCACCGATCCTGCGACTGCGGTGACTGCGTGTATGGAGCGCAGCCCTGATCTGGTTGTGCTCGGCTTAGCCGTGCATCACTACGATGGGCTTAGACTGATGACCCGCTTGCGTGAGGAGAGATCCGGCGAATTCTACTTCCCGATTCTGGTCCTTGCCGGTGATCTTTCTTCCGACGTCAGGTTAGAGACCATGTTGGCAGGCGCCAAAGATTTTCTTTCGATGCCGGTCAATGCGGCGGAGATTCTGCTGAAAGTACGAACGCTCCTTGAGACGCGTGCGCTCTACAAGCATTTGCAAATCCGCAACCGCACGCTGGAGAATAAGGTCGAAGAACGGACTCGGGATCTGGCCGAAGCGCAAATAGAAATTCTTCACAGACTCGCGATCGCATCGGAGTATCGCGACGATGAGACCGGACAACATATCCAGCGAGTGGGACTGCTTGCGGCGATGTTGGCTCAGCAAGTGGGGAGGCCTGCAAACGAGGTGGAGTTACTGCGGATAGCGGCTCCTCTTCATGACGTCGGCAAAATCGGCGTTCCGGATCGCATCCTGCGGAAGCCAGGAAGACTTACCAACGACGAGTTTCAGCTCATGCAATCACATACTTTGATCGGCAGCAACATATTAGGGGGCAGCCGGTTCACGGTGTTGCAGATGGCGGCTCAGATTGCAAGATCGCATCATGAGCGCTGGAACGGCTCGGGGTATCCAGAGGGATTGGCCGGCGAAGCCATTCCGTTTGCTGCGCGGGCTACGGCAATCGCCGATGCCTTCGATGCGCTCACGCATCCTCGTCCTTATAAGGAGGCCTGGAGCCTGGAGAAGGCAATGGCAACCATTCAAGGAGAATCCGGCCGGCATTTCGATCCCGCGCTCGTGCCTCCCTTTCTCTCGCTGTTAAGGGCCGAAGGCTTAGGTAAGCTTGCAACGCGGCTGTCTGAAGAGAATCGACATGCGAATCGGATTAACCTTCGTGCTCTCGACGAGTCCGTGCTGGTCCCAAGGCAAAGCATCGGCGAGCCCGGCCAAAATCGACCGCTACTGTCCGGAGCGTAGTAGCGGCCTGTACCCACTCAGCGGGCCGCCGCGCGCCTCACAGCCGAACCCGGGTTAAATCGCAGGTTCCCCCGCAACGCCGCCATGCGGCGTCTCTCCTGTGGCGTTGGCACCCATGTCAGATCGCAAAAGATACAGTAGAACCCGAGATCGCCGGATTTGGCGAGCGCAAGTAGTTCCGATTCGGTTCGTGAATCCGTAAAGATCGATTTGCATTGCGGACACTGCATACTTTCCTTCCTAACCTCTTCAATTGAGTCCGTCAACACGGATCTGCTGCTACTCTGCTGCGGCTGCGCGCGCAATTGAACTTACCGGCAGTGTGAAATAGAAGGTCGAGCCTTGGTCCGGTTGCGACTCGACCCAGATGCATCCGCCCTGGCGCTCGACAATCTTTTTGCAAATCGCCAGCCCAATGCCGGTGCCCGGTATTTCTCGACCATGCAGGCGCTTCAGCGGGGCGAAGATGCGGTCGCGCTGCTCGGGCGGGATTCCGATGCCGTTGTCGCTGACCGAAAACAGCCACTGATCTTCTCGCCTGTGGACTGTAATCGTGATCCGCGGCGGTTTATCGCTGCGGTATTTCAAGGCATTGCCGATCAGGTTTTCAAATAGCTGCGAAAGCTGCACGGGGTCCGCTCGCACTTCCGGCAAAGCTCGGAAGACGATCTCCGCCCCCGTGTTCTCGATTTCCGGCTTCAGATTGGTCAGCACGCCCTCAACGACCCTGGAGACCGAAACGGCATTTGTTGGCGCGGATGTCTCTTCCTGCCGGGCGTACGTTAACAATGCCGCAACCAGGTTCTGCATTTGTTCCGTGCCGGTTAGGATGTAGCGTAGAAATTCATCGGCAGTTCCATCGAGCCGCCCCTGGTAAAACTTCGCCAAGAGCTCGGCGGAATTTCTGATATTCCGTAGGGGTGCTTGCAAATCATGTGCGGCTGTCGAGGAAAACTGCTCCAGTTCCTCATTTTTCCGGTGCAGCTGCTCTTCGTGCTGTTTTCGTGAAGTAACATCCTCGACAAGGGCCAGGTTGTACAGCGGTTCGCCGCTCGCATCGCGAATCAAGACTTCATGCACGCTGCCCCAGACGAGGGCCCCAGTCTTTGTGAGGTACCGCTTCTCAAAATGGACGCGTGGCATCTCGCCTCGAAAGACCCGTAGCCGATCGTCCATGGCGACATCGCGATCGTCGGGGTAGGTCACATCGGCAATCTTCGAATACGGGAACTCTTCCTTGTCATAGCCGAGCATCTGTGCAAAGGCTGGATTCACACACACGTAGCGCCCGGTATCGGGGCGGACAAACCCTTCGCGATGGGGCTTTCTTCAAACACTTTGCGGAAGCGCTCCTCGCTTTCGCGTAGCTCGTTTTCGGCCGCTTTCCAACGGGTGATATCGTTCGTTGACTTCGAGAACCGTGAGCGGCTCATTGCCGTCGCCGGAGTGCAGCACCCAATGGCTGGCGACGAAAATCTCGTGCCCGTCTTTCGACCGGTGCTTGAGCTCTCCTTGCCAGGACCCTTCCTGCCGTAACGTTTCGTCGATTTGTTCCAAAGACGCCGGGAATTCGGTGTTCAAGAGGTTATGAGAGACCGCGCCTACGGCTTCCTCCGCCGTCCATCCGTATAATTCCTGGCGCCCCTCGCGTCCAGACTCGAATCGTTCCATCAATATTCCGAATCATGGTGTGAGTTACATCCAGCGCGTGCGCGAGTTCTTTATGCGCCTTCAGTTCGCGAATTTGCCGTTCGGTCCGCTTCCGCTCCGTGATGTCGCGGATGGCGCTCGTAATTAATATGCCCTCCTCCGCTTGCAGGCTGGTCGTGATTTCGGCAGGAAAGCGGTCGCCATTGTGCCGAACCGCGATGCACTCCCTCCCCGACCCGCAACTCACGGCTAGCTCGGGAGCCTCATCGTGTACGCGAGGTATCTGGTAGGACCAATCCGGCACGAGGAGATGGATCGGTCTGCCCACGACTTCCTCGCGTTCGTAGCCGAA
>JAFAQG010000864.1 GCA_019246575.1 Acidobacteriaceae bacterium | reverse complement strand
CACTCGAGCGAGCAGACCTGCAGTTTCGGTCATCGCTCGGCCGCGAAGCCCGCGTGGTGAATATGGCGCAGCTTGGCCATGCGCTGGTTGAATTGAACCAGCCGCCCGTGAGAGCGCTCGTGGTTTACAATTCGAACCCAGCCGCGATCGCCCCGCAGCAACAAAAGGTGCTCGAAGGTTTGCGGCGCGAAGATCTGTTCACCGTGGTGCTCGAACAATTTCAGACGGACACAGCCGATTACGCCGACTTCATCTTGCCGGTAACGACGTTCCTGGAGCACACGGATCTATACCTGGCATACGGGCATTACTATCTGCAGCTTGCCCGGCCGGCACTTGCGCCGGCAGGCGAGGCAAAATCGAACCTCGAGATCTTTCGCCTGCTCGCGCGGCGCATGGGCTTCGAGGACGCTTGCTTCGCTGACACCGAAGACGAAATGATTCGCTGCCTGCTTGAAACAAACTCGCCGTATCTCGAGGGCATCACGCTGGAACGGCTGGAACGCGAACGTTCCGTGCGGCTGAACGTGAGCCCGGCCGACGAACCGTTCCTGCCCTTTGCACAGGGCGGTTTCCAAACGCCCTCGGGACGATTCGAGTTCGGGGCGGAGTCTCTGCGCTATACGCCGCCGGCCGAATCGCGCTTTGGGGACTCACAACATGCCCGGCGTTATCCGCTCGAGCTTTTGTCGGGAAAGAACGATGACAGTCTGAACTCGACGTTCGGACATCGTGACGCCGTCGATGAGCAGACGTCTTTGTTATCGATGCATCCGGAAGACGCACGTACGCGCGGAATCGTGGATGGCATGTTGGTGCGGGCGGTAAACGATCGTGGCTCGTGCTTTTTTCAGGTAAGCGTCGGGTCCGATGTGCCTCCGGGCGTGGTCCGCGCGCGAAGCATGCGATGGAACAAACGCTCGATCTCAGGTTTGGGAATTAACCAGCTCACATCCGAACGCCTCACTGACATCGGCGGAGGCCCTACCTTCTATAGCTGTCTGGTGGAAGTGAGCGCCGTTTCACAAACCTGAGCTGCTGCCTGTCCGCGAAAGCAGTCGAGCGAAACGCGAGTAAGCTTCACGTAATCTACGGCACCGCACGACTTTACACGCGGGCTTACTTTCTTTCCGGCTGCCGATGAGAGAAAGTTCCTCATTTGCACACGCTAGACTCAACAGATCCCGCGATCGCCTAGTCGGAGACCCGGTGACAGCCTGGGAAATCCACAGAAGCGTGGCGCGAGCGGCTTTCGCCGGCGCACCAGCAGCGGCCTATGCCGGCGGCTTCCGGCATCCTTTTTTATCGCGGGAATGTTGTTGCTGGGTAAGGTTTTGGGCGCACCTAGCCGATAGATGATGGTATGAAGGCGGGTTGCCGCGGCACGTGGTAAGCGGGCATGGAAGAGAGCCTGGCGGATCATGGCCGGGAGGGTCAAATCATTTGGTGCTTGAATTGCTTAGAGGCTGTGGTATGATTCAGAGATCCGAAAAGCGCCGCCTTATCGGAGCAGGAGCACCGCGGATCGGGAACTCTAGTTTGAGTTCTAGTATTTTGACGGATCGCGCGACGGGTTCTCTGTTGCGCAAGCTGCCGGGCCCAGTAGTAATGGGAACAAATCCTTTACAACCGGCGCGCCAAGTGTGCTACCGTTGTTGAACCCTTTTTGAAAACGCCTGCGTCTAAACGGAAGACTTGGGCAGCTTCGAAGTGCTTTTTAGTTGGGCAACGCTCAGTCGTTAGAAGGAGAAGAACAGAAATGACGAAGACCGAATTGAATAAATTTAAGAAGATCCTGGAGAACAAGCAGGACGAGCTGGAGCAGATCGTTCGCAATCGCGATGCAATCACCATCGAAAAGAGCGCCGACGCTTTGGACGAGGTGCAGCACGCGGCCGAGCGCGAGCTCGCGATCCGTAATCTTGATCGCGAATCGAACTTGCTTCGCAACGTGAGGTCGGCGCTTCGTCGAATTGAAGAAGGTTCGTTCGGGACCTGTCTGCATTGTGAAGAGGAGATCAGCCCCAAGCGTCTGAACGCGGTCCCCTGGGCTGCCTATTGCATTCAGTGCCAGGAGCAAGCCGACCGCAATCAAGACGAAGGCAACGACATGTTCGAAGACATTCTCGTTAACGCCGCCTGATCTATACTCATCGCCGCTTTTAGAAGAGGGCGCCTCGACTCAAGGTCAGACGGGCGCCCTTTTTCTGTGCAGCCTTCAGAACATCAGTTTCAGTGAGAACTGAATCTGCCGCGAGTTGGCGGCGGTGCGGTTGATCTCTCCGAAGCCGGAGCCTTTGATCGTGTTCGCCGGCAACCCGAAATTGACGATATTGAATAGATTGAAAAGCTCGCAACGAAGTTGAACGTCCACCATTTCCCGTCCCGAGCGCGTCTCGAAAGGCGTGTCTTTGATTACCGCGAAATCGAAGTTGTAGAGCGCCGGGCCGCGGAACGTGTTGCGGCCTAGAGAGCCGAACACGCCCTGGTTAGGGCCCGTGCCGCCCGGGACGTCGATGGGAATGGCGAAGAACAAAGCGTTATCTGCCCCGCGGCCGAAGTAATCTTCACGGATGTCGCGGCTGGTCGAAAGATCAGGGCGCGCGATCTGATTCGGCCGGTCTACTCCATTCGATCCGACGCCGGTCTGCTGGACGCCCGAAAAGATAGTAAACGGCGCGCCGCTGGTGATTGTGGAGACGCTCAACAATTGCCATCCTCCCGTGAGCGTCCGTCCGAAACGGCCCAGGAAGGGCAAGCGATTTGCGTGCAAATCTTGAATCGCGGTGATCGTGAGGGCGCGCTCCACATCGAAAGACGACGGCCCTTTCTCGGCGCGTGTGTCGAACGGATTCTGAGGCCAGGCAGGCGCGGTCGCGCCCGAGGCGCCGCTGACGAAACCGCCGATGACCGTGCTCACATCGTCGAGAGATTTCGACCAGGTGAAGTTCGCCTGCACCTGCGGACCTCCGTTTAGCAGCTTCCCTTGCAAAGACGTCTGCAGGGCGTGATAGGTCGAGTGGGAGCGATTCGTCATGAGCATCTCGGTTCCAAAACCTCCACTCGGTTCGCCGGATGGTCCAAATTGCGTATAGGGCGCGAACCCCGCGGTGGCTCCCGGATATCCATTGGGGAAATTGATCCCAGGAAGGCTGATTCCGGCGGTTCCGACATATGCGGCGTTCGCAGCGATGCCGCGAATCGCGCGCTCAACGGCGAAGGACCACGTCGCCAGATACGCGTTCCGAAAATCCTGGGAAATGGCATTGACATTGAGAGGCGTGATCTGGTGACTGGGATTCAGGGCAGCAATGCCTCTCGCGAATCGATTGATGTCCCAGACGGTGTTGGCGGGCACGGCCTTTGAGTTCCCGGAGGCGAGGATGTCGACACCTTCGGGCGTATACACGCCGGGCAGGTCCTGGGGTGTAATCCTGGTACCAAACAAAAGCGGCGCGCCGGGGGACGCGGTCAGGCGCGGATAATCGACGTAGGGCGCGGCGCCGGTCAACAGATTGTCCTGCCAGATGTTTGGGGGGATCGTCGTAATTGCGCCAGCGGCGCGGATCCAAAATTTCTGCGGGGCCAACCAGTTGATGCGAATGCGCGGTCCCAAATCGTTTCCTCTAAGGCGATAGCCGGGTTGCGGGTTGATCAAATACTCTTGCGCGGGGCCGCTGGGGCCGCTTACAAAGGCAACGCCAGCGGTTCGTTTGGCTCTCTCGCTAATGGGCCAATAGAGTTCATAGCGCAAGCCATAGTCGAGGAGCAATCGATCGGAGATCTTCCAGGTGTCTTCGACGAAGAAATTGGCGTTGTAGCGGGAGATGGCTGCTACGCCGATCTGATCACCCTGCGGAAAGCCTGGCGGCGCGACGGCGACAGAGTAGGAGAACGCGCTCCCGGTCAGTAACGCGCTCAGCGTATCGGGAAGCGGATCGCCCGCGTGGATGTTGTGCGCCGTGCTGAGGGAGGCGATGTTGACGGGTGAATAGGCGGTGCCGCCGCCAAATGTATATTGGCCATTTAGTGCGGTGCCATAGTACGTCGTATCCCGATTGGCACGAAATTCGGCGCCCATCTTGACCGCATGCTGGCCGATTTTCCAGGCAAAGCTTTGGCGCCCTTGAAACAGATTGCCTAAGGATGCCGTGACCGATCCACCGGCGGCGTTAAACGGTTCGTAGAGGCCATCGCCGAACGTGAGGGCCGGGTCCGTGTGATCCGGCGTAGGAAACGAAGGAGTCGTGCGTGTAAAGCTAATCGAAGATTCCGAAGAAAATACGGCGGAGGGCGTGTGAATCCAGGTAAGGGCCGCGTTGCGTTGATGGTCGACGTAAAGAATCCCGAAGCTCTGCGCGATTGCCGTCTGATCCGGATTCGTGATGGGACCAGTGAGATTGTTGATGCTGAGGCGCGCGAACAAGTGGTCCTTGGCCGAGATCTGATGATCGATGCGCAGGGAAAGCTGATTCGCATTGGTGGTGACCTTGGATGCGGTGGCATAAGTCCGAGCGCCGAACGGGCCCTGCGGGTCGTTCGGTAAGGGATACCGATCGATCAAACTTGCGATGCCCGGGTTGACGGGCACGAACAGCGTATCGCCCGGAAAAGCGGAGGTGTCGACACCGGCGCGCTCGCTCGCAGTCGGCACCGGAAGCACCTGTGTCGTCCCAAGAACCTGGCGGAAGCCCTGGTATTCAGCGAAGAATTGCGTCTTATTCTTTCCTGCATAGATGCCGGGAATGAACACCGGACCGCCTAGCGTGAAGCCGAACTCGTTTCTGCGGAAAGGCGGAATTCGACCCGGATTCGCAATCGATCTTCGATCGAAAAAGTTGCGGGCGTCGAAAGCGGAATTCCGCAGGAACTCAAACAACGAACCATGGAAGCCGTTGGTTCCCGACCGCGTGACGATGTTGGTGAAACCGGCGGCGCCGTGTCCAATTTCCGCCGGCATCCAACCTGAGGACGACTGAATTTCCTGGACCGCATCGACGTTGAAGTTCGAGAAGGTGGCACCACCCATCTCGGGATCGCTCGAGTCCGCTCCATCCATTGCGAAGACAGCTTCAACTCCGCGCTGGCCGTTGATCGCAAACTGCTGCGTGAAATTGGTCGCGCCGTTCGCGTCAGTCATGGTCCCGGCGGCCAGGAGTAAAAGCTGGCTGAAGTCGCGCTTGTTTAACGGAATGGCAGAGACGGCGTTTGCGGTCAGAGTTTCGCCGCCACCCGCGGCTTCTTTCACAGTGAGCCGGTGCGAGACGGAAGCGCGCGCCGCAACGACGATTTCTGCTGTGCCTTCGAACGGTAAAGTTAGCGGTTCGGGATCGATCAGTCGATGGACACCGATGTGCACAGCGACTCGATAGTCGCCGGCAGGAACTGCTGCGAAATGAAAGCTGCCATCGGGCTCTGTTAGCGCCGAAATGTTTGTCGTTTTTGATTGCAGTTCTACAGTCGCATTAGGGATAGCGCTTCCACTATCCTGGCGAACGACGCCACTCCACGGGCTCGACGCGGGGTTTTGCGCGCACATCGCGAGAGCACATAGAAGGAAGCAGAAGGCCGGGCGCACCTTTGCAGCATAGCTTCACCCGCAAAGGCGCGATTTAGAGATGCCAGTAATCGACCTCGAGAAACGTACCGGGCGGTAGCTTGCTCGCGTCGGAAATCGTTAGTGTGCGACCGCTGATTGTGTAGTCTATGCCGGTGCGCAGCTTCTCACCGTTAAGGTAAACGATTGGTGGGCCGGCGGGCACAAAACTCAGCATGAAGGTTGTGTTTGTGCCATCGATGACGCCTAGCGTTCCGGCGGGACTCTCATATTCCTGCGCGAAAGACATGCCCGACACGCCGGTGCCGGACGGAGTTTGAACGCTGCCGACATCCTGAATCGTTCCGTCGCTGAAAGACAAGACGAGATGACCCGTACCGCTCACGACGGCCGCAAGAATGCTTCTGCCTGCTGGACCTGGCGGACCCTGAGGACCCATTGCGCCCGGCGGTCCGGCAGGACCAGGCGGCCCTGGAAGGCCGGGCAGATTGACGACGAAAAATGTGGCCGATTCTGTGAACGTCGCTCCGGGAATTGCGGCCGTGATGCTCAATACGTGCTGGCCGTTCGAGAGTCCGGTGGTGTCGAGCAGGTATTGCCAACCGACGTTCGGGCATCCTGGGCGATTCGGAAAAACCGCGCACACATCCGGACGAGGGACGCCATACACTGCGCTACCCATCGGGTTTCCGTCAATGGCAACAGAGAAGGCGGAGATTGCCGCGTGGTCGGAGATCACCCAGCCTCCGAAGCGCACGGTACCGTTGTAAAACGAAGGTTGGCTACCGGGAATGTCGATGATGCCGCGCAGATCTGACGACGCGCTCTGAGCGAGGCATACGGATGCAAAAAACAAAAAACCGATAATTCGCATGAAAGCACCTCGAAATGGGGAGCTAGTGAGCTGCCCCCGATCTCTTGGTACCCGGTGTTCCGCGCGCAGTTCTAGACATGGCGTAAGTATTTGATGTCTAAACATCAGAAGATTTTTTACGAGGCTTGTGACCGGGCGCCAGGTTCGCGCGCTGGCGGGTTCTGCCACACTCAGTCTAGGGAATGGAAAAACGCTACCGGTGGAGGTTGAAACAGCGCGAACTGGTGCTGGGGGGCGAACGAACGTTGCTGATGGGCGTGCTGAATGTGACTCCGGACTCGTTTTCCGATGGCGGCAAATACGCGGATCCGGATCGGGCGTTCGCGCGCGCGGTGGAGTTGGAGGAGGAAGGCGCAGACATTGTGGACATAGGCGCGGAATCCACTCGGCCCGGAGCACAGCGTGTTTCCCAAGCCGAAGAGCTGCGACGACTGATTCCGGTGCTGAAGCGTTTACGGGGAAAGCTCGGGATACCGATCTCGGTGGACACGTATAAAGCGGCCGTGGCGGAGAAGGCGCTCGAGCATGGCGCAGAAATTATTAACGACCCGAGCGGCATTCTGCTGGACCTGCAACTACCGAAAGTGGTTACCAGATACGATGCCGGTCTGATCATCAATCACATGCGGGGAACTCCGGATACCTGGGCGAAGCTGCCTCCGCTGAAAGACCTGATGCGTTCGATCAGCATCGATCTGGAAGCAGCGCTGCATCGCGCGCGCCAGGCCGGCGTTGAGAGGCATCAAGTGGTGATCGATCCGGGGCTGGGCTTTGGTAAGCGGCGCGAACAGAATTCGGAGATCATTGCGCGGCTGGGCATGCTGCGGTCGTTCGATGTGCCGATTCTGGTGGGGCCGTCGCGTAAGCTGTTTTTGAAAAAAGAGCAGCCGCAGGATACGGAATTTGCTACGGCGGCGGCTGTGGCAGCAAGCGTGCTGAACGGCGCGCACATCGTACGGGTACACGATGTACGCGCGATGAAGTCGGTCGTCGAAATAGTGGATGCAATCCGGCACTCCGCGAATGCCGATTCCGAGCAGCCGCCGACTCACGCGCGCTGGCAGCGCGGGCAATAGTGCGAGCTGCGCTGTCCGAGCACCACGCGGCGAATGGCGGCGCCGCAACGAGGGCACGGCTGCCCTTCCCTGCCATAGACATTGTGTAGCTGCTGAAAGCTGCCTTGCTTGCCCGCTCCGTCGACGTAATCCGAGATGGATGAGCCGCGGTGCCGGATGGCGAGTTGAAGGACTTCGACCAGATGGCGATGCAGGATCACGGCGCGCGGCCGCGAGATGCGACTTGCGCGCGTGCGCGGGTGAATGCGGGCGGCAAAAAGCAGCTCATCGGCATAGATGTTGCCGATGCCCCCGAGGAACGTCTGATTGAGTAACAGAGGCTTGATGAGCCCGTGGTGGCGTTTGAGGCGGGCGTAGAATTCAT
>JAFAQG010000459.1 GCA_019246575.1 Acidobacteriaceae bacterium | reverse complement strand
CCTCGCGGTTTCCAACGTTCGACCCAAGAGAAAGGTAGACCGTCTTGAACGCCATACGACACAGATTCGCACGACAGACACGCCCCGATGCGGATGATCTTAGTAGATTACGGGTGCAATCCGAAAAAATCGGCTAACAAGTCGTCTACCGAGATTTTGCCGGGTCCGAAGATGAACACAATGATTGAAGCGAGTAGAAATGTAAACGCGTCGTCGCCGTAGAATTTCCCGGGATCGGAAAAGATTGCGAATAGATTACCTCGGCCGGCCGTGAGATACGCGCCCATCATGTCGCAGGCGAGCAGGAGCGCCCAAAATCGCGATCCTATGCCGAAGGCGAGAAATATTCCGCCTGCGAATTCGATCAAGGCAATCAAGACCGCGGAAACGCCGGGTGCTGGGATACCGAGGCTTGCGAAAAAGTCTATGACTGTCGGCAAACTGTGCAGCTTCCCCCAACCCGTCTGGGCAAACTGCCATCCCCAGTAGAGACGCACAAATAAGAGAAATACAGGCGCTAACCAGGTCGCAACGCGGCTGGAGCGCTTGTACACCAAGGCGGTGTGTCTAAGAGTGCCCTGCACTTGCACTTCGCTCGTAGGCGCCATCCGGCTTACCGAGCGTGTGGAATTTCTGCCGGCAAAACCATCCTATCGCGCTTGGTTCGAGCGCGCTTTGAAATCCAGGACAGGAAAAATCCTTAACTCCAGATTTATACTGTTCGCGCACTACTTCGGTGTAGTGCAAGAGTCGATAACACTCTCCGTCAACTCGAGTCCGGACGCCGAAACTCCGAACGGATTCGATTTCGAAGTCAAGCTGCAGATGCTCGATGGCGCGCGGGAGGAATTTCCTGCCACAATCCGCCGCGCCACTACCGGATTCTTTCAATTACGATGCCCAGTTAGGCTCGCGGACGGTCGCAAGCTGAACCTGATCTATCTCGATCGCAGCGTTGAAGCCGAAGTCATGTACTGCCAGAAGCAAGACTTTGGCCGGTATCACGTCGGAATCCGGATGATGGAGAGCAAAGGCACCATCAGGAGAGAGCTTCGCCTGCCGGTCGACGTGAGCGGTATGCTGTTTGTACCCGGAAGAAAGCCCATCCCCGCGAGGATCGTCGATATGTCGCAATCGGGGTTGGGAATGCTGATCGGATCCGCGGTGCGGTCGGGCATCAGCGCTTCTGTCGATCTCGACGCCGGTATGGGCTTCGGCGAAATTCGATACTGCAATCAAGAATCAAACGGCGTCTACCGGGCGGGCTTTTGGCTCGAGGAATTCATCTGTCGCGGCATTTCGCCCACGCGCGAATCACCGGAGCGCAACCGGGCTACCCCGCTACGCGCATCCGTCATCTCGAGCATTTTGAAAGCTATGAAGGGCAGCCGCTAAGCTGCGCGGCCAAGGGGCCTGCTCTGCTCGATCCGTCTAGAACTTCACCTGCGGCACTTTCTTCTCTTCCGTAGTAGTTTGGAAATACGCGTTGTCCTTTTGGAATCCGAATATCGAAGCCGCGATGCTCTTCGGAAATAATTCCGTATCCGTGTTGTACTTCTTGATTGCCTCGTTGTAATCGCGCCGGTCCACCGCGATGCGATTCTCCGTACCCGCAAGCTCGTCTTGAAGGCGAAGGAAATTCTCGTTCGACTTTAGTTGCGGATAGTTTTCCTGGAGAACGAGAAGCCGGCCGATCGCGCCGCTCAACTGATTGTTGGCCGCAATCGCGTCTTCCCGGGAATGGGCGCCCAGTAGCGCTGCGCGCGCATTGGCGACCTCACCAATAACGGTCTGTTCCTGCTTCGCGTAACCCTTCACCGTCTCGACCAAATTGGGGATCAAATCGGCGCGACGCTTCATGTCGTTGTCGACCTGTGCCCAACGCGCATCGATATCGTTTCTCTCCACGACAAACTGATTACGTGCAGACACGAGCTGGCCTCCAAAAATAAGCACGGCCAGGATGACCACCCCGAGTACAATCAGACCACCTCTCATAACGTTCCTCTCCTAATGAATGTCCGCGTGTGCAGTCGCGCAGCCGGGCGACACGGTCCTCAACGCTCCATGCGGTCCACGAACCGCACCAGCGAATCGATCTCTCTTAGATAACCGCCAAACAGCGAGGCGGCATCCACTTTGGGCTTCCGATCGGCAGCGGCACGAATCGCTAGTATCTCATTTGTCGCCGGCAACGACATAATCATGGCTTCTTCAAGCGCCGCAACGATCTCCTTCTTCTTCCACCGCGCCTGATGGCCGCTCAAAATCAGCGCGTGCCGCCCAAGAACGCAGAAGGTCGATACGGACGCGATCATCAGGTTCAGCAGCCGATCGGTGCTCGATAGCAGCTCCGCCGCTTTTTGTCGCAACCGGATCTGTTTCGCCCGAAGCTCATGCTCCACTTGCGCGCGGTAAAACGAGCGATCGACCGCAATACCTTGAACCACGTCCGTGCCGTACAGAACGCGGTGCCGCTCCTGCATGTCATGAAATTCCATGGGAAAACAATCGCTCGACGTGCGCACTTCTTCTTCGCTGAGGAGCAGCGGCGGTGGATTACCTTGCTCTCGCCACCAGCGGAACACAGGCTCGGACTGCACAAGTTCGTGGGGCGAAATCTGTTTCAGCACGCACAACACATTCAGATCCGAGGCGTGCTCATTGTAGTCGCCGGCCGCAGCGGAGCCGTATAAGATCGCCGATACAAGAGCGTCGCCCAGTGCGGGCTTGAGCCGGCTGACTAATCCGGAAAGTTTTTCTTCCAAACGTTAGCGCTCCTCCGAGTTGAAACTACCAGCTACTGCTTGCGCCGCCGCCGCCGGCATCACCTCCGCCGAAACCTCCAAAACCACCGCCGCCACCCGAGCCGCTGCCGAAGCCGCCGCCATCACCCCAACCACCCCAGCCGCCGTAGCGCCGCCCACTGCCCAGGAGATTCCCCAACAGCACGCCAGTCCAGAAGCCTCTCGGGCCCCCGCCTCGGCCGCTCCGCGACCCACGTCCGAAAAGCCACAGCAGGAACAAAATGC
>JAFAQG010000672.1 GCA_019246575.1 Acidobacteriaceae bacterium | reverse complement strand
CTGACAAGTGGGCGGATTTCGCACAACGGAATGCGACGTTTTTTGGGCGATAGAGACCGAGACTATCGAAAGCCAGGCCAGACGACGACAAAATCGCAGAGCCTAGCGTCTATAAGTCGCGGCTGAAGTATCTGTCTCCCAGACTTTCACGTACGAGATCGACGCATTGGTAAGACCCTTCTGTAGTTCATCGAAGATAAATTTGGCGATGTTTTCCGCCGACGGGTTTATCTCGTCGAAGGGCTTGAGCTCGTTAAGGAACTGGTGATCCAGGTATTCGCTGGTGGCGCGCAGCCGGCCCTTTATATCGGCGAAGTCGTGCAAAAGCCCGTTTTCATCCAGCTCCGGCCCTTGAATCGCCACTTGCACCCGATAGTTGTGCCCGTGTACGTTCTCACACTTGCCCCGGTAATTGCGCAAGGCATGACCGGCGGCGAAAGTGTGTTCTACGCAGACCTCAAACATGAAAGAATTTCTGCACGTCCGTGAGTTTCGTGGTGAAGCGGTAACCCGGAAGGCTGTCGAAGAACACGCGTCCGTACCGCTGTTTCGTAATCCTATTATCCAGCAGCGCCAGAACGCCCCGGTCCGTAGCGCTCCGGATCAGACGGCCGAATCCCTGCTTCAGCGCCAGCGCGGCCTGCGGGATGTGATATTCGTAGAACGCGTTTCCGCCACTTTCTTCGATCGCTTGCGAGCGTGCCGCAACCACGGGGTCTGTTGGCACAGCGAATGGCAATCGATCGATGATCACGCAGCTCAACTGTTCCCCTTGCACGTCCACGCCTTGCCAGAAGCTCGCGGTTGCGAACAGCACTGCCCCAGGCGTGGACCGAAACCTTTCGATTAATGCCGTTCGCGGCGCTTCGCCCTGCAGCAACAAAGGGTGTTCCAGTCGCGCCTTGAGCAGCTCGTGGACTTGACGCATCTGCTGGTAGCTGGTGAACAAAACGAACGCGCGCCCTCGCGATGCCTCGAGAATGCGTTGGATCTCAGTAGCGGCACTGGCCGTGAACTCCCGGTGCCGCGGATCCGGCAGGTGCGGGGGAACGTAAAAAAGCACTTGCTGGGCGTAGTCGTACTGGCTTTCCACCTGCAGCGTTCTCGCGTTTTGAAGACCGAGCCGCGTCTGTGCGTAATCGAAGCTCCCGGCAACCGCTAAAGTAGCCGAGGTAAGGACAACCGTTTCGACGCGGTCCATCAGCTTCGTCGCGAGCGTCTTGGAGACATCGATGGGAGTCGCTTGCAAGTACATGCCGCGGCCGCGGCGTTCCGTCCAGTACACAAATGTGCGGTCGCACGACTCCATGAAAAACTCAACCGCCTGCTGAATGAGACGGGCGCGGCGAACCAGCGGGACGGTATCTTCTACCGCTCCTTCGACCAGTTCCAGACGGCCGCACAGCACTTCTAATGCGAAGAGCAGTTCGCGGTAGGCGCGCTCGTTTTCTTGAAGGAATGCTGTCTGGTCACTAAAGCCGTGCCGGCCCTCTTGCGGAAAAAGCACGAAAAACTCTTCGCTTCTGTCAGCGAGTTGAACCAGGCTGCGGTCGAGCTCGGGTCTGGCGAAGAGTTTACGCCGCGCAATGGCGGACGTGTCGCGCGTGAGCTCCTGTATTTGCAGGTTGCTCACACTCATCCCGAAATACTGTCCGGCGATGTCTTCGATCTCGTGTGCTTCGTCGAAGATAACGGCCGAGTAATCGGGGATAATTGCGCCTAAGGCCTGATCGCGCACGGCAAGGTCGGCAAAGAACAGGTGATGGTTGACGATGATGATGTCGCTTTCGAGCGCGCGGCGGTGCATCTCGGTGATGAAACAGCGTTCGAACTGCTGACATTTCTGGCCCGCGCACAGATCGCGCCGGGCGTCCAGCTTCCACCACGCGCTGCTGTCCTCCGGTATTTGGCGCAATTCGCTGCGGTCGCCCGTTTCCGTCGTCTTTTCCCATTCACGGATGATCGCGAAATCGCGCTTTTCGCCAATTCCTGTAAGCATCGGTTCGCGCTCGGCATCGTACAGCTTTTGGCGGCAAAGATAATTGGCGCGGCCCTTCATGTAGCAGACCGCCAGTGGACGTTTGAACAGCGATTGGAGGAACGGAACGTCCTTGAAATAGAGCTGCTCCTGCAGTGTCTTGGTTCCGGTGGAAATGACGACGCGCTTGCCGGAAAGAATAGACGGCACCAGATACGCCAACGTTTTTCCCGTGCCGGTGCCGGCTTCGACGATCAGCTGCCGCCGTTCACGAAGCGCGTCCTCGACTCCTTCTGCCATGTGCAGTTGACCCGGGCGGAACTCGTAGTTGGGGTGGGTGCGCGACAAAACGCCGTCTCGAGCAAACAAGGAACGGACCTTTCGCTGCTTCGAGCTGGAAACGGAGCTTTCAATCGTCCTGGACACGCTTACTGCACGGGGTCGCTGAGGGAAACTCCCAGTGTAGTATGCGCCTTCCCCGGTTATTCTCAATTAGGACGCATTCGCGGACATGGGCGAAGAGATTGTCTATCTGAGTGAGCTGCTGGGCGTGAAGGTCTTCGACCTGAAGGGCCGCCGCATCGGTACGCTGCGAGACGCCGCGCTCGTCCCCCTGGTTGACCCCGTCCGATTGGATCGCTACCTGGTCGGCGCGGGGCCGGGTTGGTTGAGCATCCGCTACGACCAGATCGAGACCGTCGGCTCAGAAGGCATTCATCTCAAAGACGAGCGGCTCACTCCCTACCACTCGGACGAGTACATGCTGCGCATGGTCCGCGATCTGCTCGACCAGCAAATCATCGATTCGCAAGGGCGCAAGCTAGTGCGCGTCAATGATGTGACTTTCGCCAGAGAACGTGAAGACGGGCACGACGTGTTGAAGATTCTCGAAGTCGACATCGGTCTGCGATCGATCGTTCGCCGTGTGCTGCGCGGGATTGTGTCGCCCGCAAGCATCCGCAGATTGCAGGAGCGCATATCGCCTCGCTCGATTCCATGGGAGTACTGCAACATTCTGGAAGCGGACCCGCAGCGCCGGGTCCGGCTGAACATTTCGAACAAGCCGCTCGAGGAGATGCATCCGGCGGATCTTGCGGACATCGTCGAGAATCTTGGACACGAAGATCGCAACGCCATTTTCAGCAACATGGACAACGAAGCCGCGGCGGAGCTGCTGAGCGAAGTGGAACCGGACATTCAGACGCGAATTATAGAATCGCTCGAAACAGAAAAAGCGGCGGACATTCTGGAGGAGATGGAGCCCTCGGAGGCAGCCGACCTGTTGAGTGAGCTCGAACAAGACACATCAGAACAGATTCTCGAGGAGATGGAGCCCGAAGAGAAGGAAGAAGTGGAGGAACTTCTCGAATTTCGAGATGACACAGCGGGCGGTTTGATGGATCCGGGTTATATCTCGCTACGAGAGCATGCAACCGTAGCGCAGGCCATGCAAGAGCTGCAAAAAAACAAGGAAGTGCTCGAGAACCTGCACGATATCTTCTTAGTGGATCACGATGGCCGGTTGCGGTATTCCGTCCCGTTGCCGAAGTTGTTGTTCGCGCCCGGGACTACACCGCTCCACGAGCTTGCTTCGGATCCGCTGCTGCTTGTTCACTCGGACGAGACGCAGGACCGCGTCGCGGAAATGTTCGACAAATACAATTTGCTGACGCTGCCCGTAGTCGACCATCGCGAGCGCTTGATCGGTG
>JAFAQG010000346.1 GCA_019246575.1 Acidobacteriaceae bacterium | reverse complement strand
AACCGCAGCCCGCGACTACAAAAGCGGCTGCTGTCGAGATATTAAACGTACCGAGGCAATCTCCGCCCGTGCCGCAGGTATCGAGGACCGGTTCGCTCGATTGATCAATATGCAGGGGCTGGCCCATTTCGCGTATCGCCGTCGCGAACCCGACGAGTTCAGCAATCGTCTCTCCCTTACGCCGCAGAAAGCTAAGCACCTCGGCGATGCCCTCCGTGTTCATCTCTCCGGAAAGCATTCTGCGCATCAGATCGTAGGCTTCCTGCTGCGACAGATGAACGAAGTTCCGGAACGGCAGGTGAGACATGCTTCGGTTACTCATTCGACCACAAACGGCACGTCAGCCCCTCTGTCGAGCGCCGCCACTCTGTCACCCATAAACCATCTATTGTGAAACACGATCAAATCGAACCTTAAGTCACTCAGTGAAGCTTCTGTTCGAGGCGAAACATTTCACGTGGGATCGTGACTATGCTGGGTGATCTATTTCCTGATTGCTCCACACGGTGCTAATCGGCGCGTTGGGCGAAACCGTTCGTGTGGTCCTTATCCCGGCTCATTGAAGTACCCGCTATCCTGTAATTTCATTGGATGGCTCCCGAACAGGAAGCGCGAGCCGAAATTGACAAATTGCTCGTTGCCGCTGGATGGTCGGTCCAGCAGCGTGATCAGGCCGATCTAAGCGCCGCGCAGGGCATCGCCATCTGCGAATATCCGCTCAAAAAGGGCCACGGCTTCGCAGATTATCTCCTCTATGTTGACGGCGCGGCAGTTGGCGTGATCGAGGCGAAGAAAGCGGGCGTCCCGCTTACCGCTGTCGAGATCCAAACTGCCAAATACAGCGAAGGTCTACCCGATCACATCCCCGCGCCCCGGCGTCCGCTTCCGTTCTGCCACCAGAGCACCGGCGTCGAGACTCGCTTTACGAATCTGCTCGAACCGGACGCGCGCAGCCGTCCCGTCTTTGCTTTTCACAGGCCCGAAACGTTTAGCGAGTGGCTTCAGACGGATTTGAAGTCTCCGGGCTCGACGGTGCGCGGCAAGCTCCGCATTCTGCCGCCGCTGGATGCGGCGAATCTCTGGCCCGCGCAGATCAAAGCCATTCGAAGGTTGGAGGCGTCTCTCGCGGAGAACCGTCCACGCGCGCTCATCCAGATGGCGACCGGCAGCGGAAAGACCTTCACCGCCTGCAATTTCATTTACCGGCTAATCAAGTTCGCGGGCGCGCGCCGGGTGTTGTTTCTGGTCGACCGCCGGACCCTTGGGCGCCAGACGCTGAACGAATTTCAACGGTTCGTCACCCCCGACGACGGCCGGAAATTCACCGAACTCTACAACGTGCAGCTTCTATCCAGCAACAAACTCGACCTGGTTAGCAAGGTCTGCGTCACTACCATTCAGCGGCTGTACTCGATGCTCGTCGGCCGCGAGGTTTCGCAGGAGGAGGATGAGGAGCGCTCTGCCGCAACCTGGGCCGATCTTACGAAGCTGCCGGAACCAATCACTTACAACCCAGCAATCCCCATCGAGACGTTCGATTTCATCGTGACCGATGAGTGCCATCGCTCGATTTACAATCTGTGGCGTCAAGTGCTCGAGTATTTCGACGCGTTCCTAATCGGCCTCACGGCCACTCCTTCGAAACAGACTCTGCACCCGGATCACGGTGTGGGACATTCTCGGATGGCTCGGAGGCGGGCTATGCGAAACTGAAATCCTCCGCGACTATCCCGAACTAAGTTCCGAAGACATCAAGGCCGCGCTGCAGTTTGCGTATCAGTTCAAAGATAAAGTCACGGAAGGAAGCTATTCTTCGACGCGAACATCTCGCGCAGAATCTATGCCCAAGGATTCCTCCGCTCTCGTCAACAAACTCTGGAACTACTGCAACATTCTTCGCGATGACGGCTTGTCATACGGCGATTACGTCGAGCAGCTCACGTTTCTGCTGTTCCTCAAAATGGCGCATGAGCGTACACAGCCGCCTTACAATCAGCCGTCCATCGTGCCGGAAGAATACGACTGGCCGAGTCTCGTCGAGCTCGACGGCATTCCGCTCGAGCACCATTACCGCCGCACGGTCGAAATTTTGGGCAAGGAACCGGGCATGCTGCGAGCCATCTTTCAAAAAGCTCAGAACAAGATCCAAGATCCCGCTAAGCTCAAACGCCTCATCGCCGATCTGATCGATAAAGAATCCTGGTCCACGCTCGACGCCGACGTCAAAGGCGATATCTATGAAGGCCTTCTGCAAAAAACGCGGAAGACGTGAAATCGGGAGCGGGACAGTACTTCACTCCGCGCCCTCTCATCCGGGCCATTGTCGACGCGATGCAGCCCAAGCCAGGGATGACCATCATGGACCCGGCCGCCGGTACCGGCGGATTCCTGCTTGCCGCGCACGAGTATATCGGCAAACATCACGCCCGTGAAATGGACGCCGAAGAGAAACGCTTTCTGAAGCTGGAAGCCCTTCGCGGCGTCGAGATCGTCGCCGCTGCGGCGCGCCTCTGTTCCATGAATCTGTTTTTGCACGGCATCGGTGGCGACGAGACCCCCATCCGCGTAGGCGATAGTCTCGCGGCCAAAGACTCCAGCAATTACGACCTGGTGCTCACAAATCCGCCGTTCGGGAAAAAGTCGAGCATCACCATCATCAACGAAGAAGGCGAGGA
>JAFAQG010001031.1 GCA_019246575.1 Acidobacteriaceae bacterium | reverse complement strand
GACCCGTCTCAGCGTCCAGAGCAAAGGCATCGTTTGCCGATGTAACGAGCATGAGGCCATTTACTACAACTGGAGTGGCTTCCAGAAGATTGGAATTGCGGGCGTGAAATACCCACTGTGCCCGCAGGCGCCCGGCGTTCGTCACGTCGATTTGCGTCAACCCGCTGAACCGTTGCCCTGAATATCCGCCATGGTAAGTCAGCCAATTCTCTTTGGCTGGTTTCAGTAACTCAAGCGGCTGTACATTCACGTGCACCGGAACCGGCTCATGGCGTGAATTTCCGACGGCTAATCCGAAGGCGAAGCTCAATAAGCAACCAACCGGCAGGTACCGAACCGCGCTCATGGCCTCTTCAATGCTAAACTTTCGAGATCAAAGCGCCGAATAAGTTGCGGCTTCGAATCCTGAAGGCAGCCGTAGCTGTTTCACTCGCCGCCGCGCCTTTTACACTGCTCGCACAGTCAGTCCAGGAGTTATTTGAGTCGAGATGCGGCATTTGCCACGGGCTAGACGGCAAGGGCGGCGAACACGCGCCCGACATTGTGGCGAGTTCCAAATTCCGGAACGCGCCCGTTTCCTCGCTCACCCGCATTGTTCATGATGGCATTCCCGCTTCGGGTATGCCCGCCTTCGGTTCGGTTTTGAATTCCGATCAGATCGGCGCCATTGCCTCCTACTTGCGAAGCCTGCGGCAGGGCCGCGAATCCGCGCGCACGCCCGGAGATGCCGGATTGGGCCGCGCTCTTTTTAGAGCGAAAGCGCATTGCGCGGAGTGCCACGGTTTCGACGGTCAAGGTGGACTCCTCGCTTCCGACTTGTCGGGCTATGGGAAGACGCACTCGAGTCACGATCTGAGGCAGCAGATCTTGAGTCATGATGAAGACGAACGCCGTGCGATGACGCGGATAGTTACGCGCCAAGGCAGGGCATACGAGGGCCTGACGCGAAACGAAGATAACTTCTCATTGCAGCTCGAAACGCTGGACGGCGGCTTTGTATTTATCGGAAAGCCGGACCTTGCTGTCTTACACCACCAGAAATTGTCTTCTTTATTAGCCGGAAACGGTGTGAGGCTGACCGAGAGGGATCTCGATAATTTGATTGCTTATCTCTCGCAAACGCCTTTGCAGCCTTAGTTTCCGGGAGATCCGCGTCCGCGCAGCGCACTCTCACCGACAAAGGACCACTTTGGTGCTACGTCAATTCCGGCCCCTGGACAACGCCCTCTCGATTCGGCGGTCCGGCACTATCCACAAGCAGGCCACCAACGCGTAAAAAACGAGCGCCACGCCGGGACTGATCCACGCGAGCGCGATCGCGACCAAATAAATCGCCGGAGAGATCTTACCTTTCCAATCGCGGCCCAGCGCCGAAGCCAGCACGGAATCTCGTCCCTCGCGAGCGATAATCGCGCACTGCAAAATGTACCAGGCAATTGCCGCCATCAGCAGAACGACCCCGTAGAACATGGCCGGCGCTCGCATAGCATAATTCTGCCCAACCCACGCCGTCGCAAACGGAAACAGCGACAGCCAAAACAACAGGTGCAGATTCGCCCAGAGCACGCCGGCGCTCACACGCTGGGTGGCATGGAGCAAGTGGTGATGGTTGTTCCAATAAATTCCGACATACACGAAACTCAGCACGTAGCCGAGGAATACCGGGAGCAGCAGCGTCAGAGCCGAAATGTACGCGCCGTTCGGCTGTTTCAGCTCCAGAACCATGATGGTGATGATGATGGCCAGCACGCCGTCGCTGAAAGCCTCCAGTCGATTTTTACCCATCCGGCGATCATAGCCCGATACCCGACTGCAAGTAACGACGCAACAATCTGCGCGGCGCAGACGATCTTGCGTCCGCCATTTTTCCCAGCACGATCTGACTACGCCGCGAATTCAATTATGCAGCACACTGCTGTACAGCACGTCGAGATCCTGCATACGGCTGCGCATGAGTTGAATCTCACAACTCGTAGCTGCTGAAAGACGAATGGTCCCGCCGCTATAGAACGAATCGATAGCATCGCACGCCTGTTTCCGATACTTGTCCCACTGTGCTTGCGAGCTGTCCAGTTGATTCGCCGCGTCAGAACCGAGCGCTAGTAAAGAGCGGAGACTCGTAAAAAGTTTGAAAATGAAGCTTCGTCTTCCGCTCCACCTCCGTTATACAGCTGTTTATTTCAATCGTCGTCTCCGTGTTGGGAC
>JAFAQG010000961.1 GCA_019246575.1 Acidobacteriaceae bacterium | reverse complement strand
ATGACATTGTTAATGCTCGGGTTGATCTTCTTTGACATTAGTGCGTTCAATTGGATTCCCGATAAGATCGATGCGGACAAAAAGGGTCAGGATGAATATCGCACTCTACTAACTTTGTATCCCGTCGCCGAGTTTCTGCGTGGCCAGCCGCAGCCTTTTCGTGTTGCCATTTCGCGTGACCTGAAGCCGAATATAGGAGATTCTTATGGCATTCAAAGTATCTCGGGTGCCGGCGCTGCCGTCGGCAAGAATTTCGCAAGAATATCTTCCGCCTTCGATCTTCTGAACGTCCGGTATCTCATCAAAGCCGCCTCCGCCAATGACGCGCAGCCCATCTTCCACGATCCGAATTGGAAGGTATTCGAGAATCGGGATGCGTTTCCTCGCGCCTGGCTGGTTCACCAGACCAAGGTGGAGCGAGATGACGAAAAGGCATACGCCGACGTAAATCTAGGTCGCGTAAACCTTCGAGACGTAGCAATTGTTTCGCAAATTGTTGCGGAACCTCTCGGCGCGCCAGCCCCGGGGTCCGAAAGTGTTACGGTTATTTCGTATTCAGCCCATGCCATCCGGTTGCGAGTTCACGCTTCCAGTCCAGGGCTGCTGGTTCTAAGCGAAGTGTACTGGCCGGAATGGCATGCCATGGTGAATAAGCAGGAGACCCCGATATACAAAGCCGATGGCGCTCTTCGCTCCATCCCGCTGCCGGCAGGCGATAGCGACATTGAATTCGTATACCGCCCCTGGTCCGTTTACATCGGAGCATTGTTGACGATCCTGACATTCTTCGGCACGATTACCGCACTCGTGTTCGACCGGCGCATACCCGAAAATCGCACCCAACTCTCAGCAGCAGCCGGCGTCGACTCTTACGTCTCCTGAGATGTTGAACTTCTGTGATAATTGAAATGCGCGTTGCCGTTCCGAATTAGCTCAAATGAAGCGCCGTTGTCTGATTTTTATCGTCGCTTATCATGCCGAAACAACTATCGACAAGGTTGTGCGTCGCATTCCTGTCAGCCTCGCCGACGAGTACGACGTCGACATATTGATCATCGACGACTCCTCGCGAGACAGAACCTTCGAGAAAAGCTACGATCTCACTCGAGACGCAGACATTCCTTTCAATGTTCGCGTCCTGTTCAACCCTGTAAATCAGGGCTACGGCGGCAACCAAAAGCTCGGTTATCGTTACGCCATCGAGCATAAGTACGATTTTGTTGCACTTCTTCACGGCGATGGCCAGTACGCACCGGAATACTTGCCGCAATTGTTGGCGCCGCTTCACCGGGGCGACGCAGCGGCCGTGTTCGGTTCGCGCATGATGACGCCGAAGGCAGCGCTCCGTGGCGGCATGCCCATGTATAAATATGTCGGCAATAAAGTATTAACTTGGATACAAAACCGGCTATTACGATCTACCCTAACTGAGTTTCACTCCGGATATCGCACTTACTCGGTTGAAGCTTTGAAATCGATCCCGTTCGAATATAACGCGAACGATTTCCATTTCGATACAGAGATCATCATTCAACTGATGATCGCCAAGCTTCCGATTATCGAGCTGCCCATTCCTACCTTTTACGGGGATGAAATTTGCCGCGTAAACGGCCTCCGCTATGCCGCCAATGTGATCGGAACGACAATCAAAGCCCGTGTACAGGAATTGAGCTTGTTCTATGACCGAAAGTACGACTGTGCGCCAGCGCCTCGTTTTCCGTCATCGATAAGGTTTTCTTTCGATAGCCCGCAATCATTCGCGTTGCGAATGATCCCGGACGGCTCAAGAGTTATCGAACTAGGCTACAGCAGAGGCGAAGTCGCATCGGCTCTCAAACAGCAGAAGGATTGTTTCGTAGCAGGAGTTGCCGGAATCGCATTAGGAACGGAGCGCCTCGACCGTTTTTATTTGCGCGATTTGAATGAGGGTTTCGAAGACATTCCGCTCGAGGACTACGATTTCGTGCTGCTTCTCGATATTCTCGAGCACCTCGCGCGTCCGGAGGCATTTCTCGATGAGCTACGCGAAAAGCTGTCTTTGAATCCGCGCGTGGAGCTGGTAATCAGCACCGGCAACGTTGCATTCATCGTGACGCGCCTGATGCTGCTCGTCGGCCAGTTTAACTACAGCAAGTGCGGCATTCTGGATCTCACGCATACGCGCCTGTTCACCTTCTCCTCACTCGCACACCTGCTCGATCAGGCCGGCTTTGACATATATGAAAGCCGGGCGCTCCCTGCACCCTTTCCCTTGGCAATTGGAAACAGCGCGCTCAGTCGCCTATTGTCTAAGCTGAACTCATCCTTGATCCGGATTTCACCCCGGCTCTTCGGGTATCAGATGATCGTGCGCGTCAAAGCGCGTCCGACGGTAACATCTTTGTTGCGTGCCGCTGAAGAGGAGTCCGCCATTCGCCGCGAGAAGCTGGCGCTCCAAGCCCATTCCGGCTGAGTACTTGCTTCAGCTCTGCGCGTGTGGCCGGATATGCGCCTGAGCTTCTCGTAGATTGTTCCGGAAGACTTGATTTCGAGGTTCGGCGCCGACTGCGCGCTCGAACCAGTCGACCGCCTCCGCCCAATTACCGGCTCCGGCTGCTACGCGGCCCTCATCGAACAGCACCTCTGGCTCGTTACGCAGCCCTATCTTCCTCGCGTGGTCCAGCAGCGACCGTGCATCCGTCCACGCCCCCCACCGTATGCAACGATCTATTGCTGAAGTGAGCACAAACCGGTCCGACGGCTGCTTGCGAACCATCTTCAGCGCAGAAGCAATCTCCGGAATCAGCATCGCGGAGCTCGTAATGGAGCCCGACAGCTCGCTTGCCCTTCGAATGTTTAGTAACTGCCCGGAGTCGTCGTACGTGGCAACGTAATCCGCGTCTCTGAGACTCACATCGGCTAACGTTGCGCGCCGTATGAAGCCGTCGTCGCCCCGAAAGCCGCTCTCCCCGGGCACCAGAACCACCCAACTCTTGCCGGTGCCGAACTCGATCCGGATAAAATCCGGCAATGACCAGGGCAGAAAAGGAGTTTCCAGGCCCGCAATCAGGATTCGGCTCCCATCCGGTAACGATTTGAGTTGCGGCCATGAAGCTGCGAACTTGGCGCCGATCTTCTCCTGTCCGAGCTGCCAGGATTCGCCCCCGCGGCGATAGCGCCAACGGTATCCCGAGGGACCGATCACACACAACAGCAAAAGCAGGGCCATGCACCACGACCCGCAATGACGTAATACCGACCTACTTAAATCGGTAACGAGCAGCTCGCTTGAACCTGCATCGGCGCCCCGCGCCCCTCGAGGCCAGGCCTGCCATTGCATCCTCAACCACTCACCGCGAGCGGCCGCTACGAGCAAAGGCGTATACGCGAGCGGCGCGCCGATCCACGCATATTCCTCATACGTGTGGTTCGGCAGTGCGGCATGTAGTAGGTACGGAGCTAACCCGGCGACCAAGAAGCCCAAATTAAGAGCAAGATCATTGCGCTTGCGGCT
>JAFAQG010000858.1 GCA_019246575.1 Acidobacteriaceae bacterium | reverse complement strand
TCGGGTGAACCCGAAGCGCGCGGCCATATTGGGCAGTAGGGCCTATCCTTCCGTATCCGCCATTCCCGAACCTGTTGATCTCGCCGTCATCGTCACGCCGGCGGAGTCCGTCCCAAACCTCATGGCCGAATGTACTCAAGCGGGTGTAACGGGTGCAGTAATCATTTCCGCCGGGTTCCGCGAAACCGGGTCTCACGCAATAGAACTCGAGCGGCAAACGCTCGAAGTAGCGTGGCAGGCACGCATCCGGCTAATTCGGGCCCAACTGTTTGGTTGTGATGTGCCCGATCACCAATACGGACCGGTTGCTCGTGATTATGACCCCGCAGGCAATGAGCGACCCAGTCGAGATCGCGCGTGAGCTCACCATTCGGCGACGGCGTGGAGCCCGATATCCGCAATGCCGAACTGCGCGTCCGGTAAAGCTGACTTGAATATCAGCGGCATTCAAAGGCTCTCGAGATAGGAGACGAGAGCGTTCATATCGGCTGGTTTCAGATCCAGAGGCGCCATGCCGCCGGCCACCATCTTCGCGGATGGCGATTTTAGGACCGATGCAAGCTGATCGGGAGACATGCGCCCATGTATGCCCGTGAGCTTCGGCGGCGCAGCGGACCCCGCGCCTGCCTCGCCATGGCACGCGTTACAGGACTGCGCCTGGTAAATCTGTGCGCCTGGGGCAACGAGCGGATTCGCAGGTACAGCGGCCAGCGCCGGAGACGGTCGCGCCAGCTCGGCTTCGAACGCCGCGCGCATGAATTCTGCGGTGTCCTTCCGCTGCGCTTCAAGTTGCGCTGCGTAGCCCGGGTCGCTCCGATCGCTCCGGTAACTGGTGTATCCGAGACCGAACAATGCAAGGAAGATAAAGACGTACGTGCCGACCGCGATCGGGCGCTTCCACGGCCGGCGTTCCATCCGACGATCTACAAACGGCAGACTCGCGAAAAAGAACGCTACCAGCCCGGGAATGACGACCACCCCAAGGAACGATAAAGCGCCTGGCCAATACTTCAGCCACTGAAAGATCGGAATGTAATACCATTCAGGTCGCGGCAAATAATGTGTGTCCGCCGGGTTTGCTTTGGGGCCGAGCTCAAACGGAATGAAGTGCGCCAGACCAGCGAGAACGGCAATAATGACCAGCGCAAAAATGGCGTCGACAATTACCTGGCGAGGATAGAACGGCTCCGCCGCGAGCCTTGGACGAATTGGGTCTTCGAGTATCGGCCCGGCCGCGCCGGCTTTTCTGAACAGATAGACATGCAACGCAATGAACGCGAACATCGCGGCTGGAACGACCAGGATGTGTGCTACGAAGAAGCGCGAAAGGGTGAGCGTGCCCATGTCTGCGCCGCCGCGCATCAGTGCTTTGAGCCAGGCCCCGATTACCGGTATCTCTCCCGCGATATTCGTGCCCACCGCGGTTGCGAAGTACGCTTTCTGGTCCCACGGAAGCAGATAACCGGTGAAGGCCATTGCTAACACGAGAGCAAAGAGGACGCAGCCGGATAGCCACAGCAATTCGCGCCGGCCCTTGTACGCGCCGTACAGAAACGTCTGTGTCACGTGAAGCAGCAGGAGGATGACCATCGCGCTCGACCCGTACGCATGGATACTGCGCAGGAAGGAACCGGCAGTAACGGCCTTTGCCATGTAAGCAACGGTCGTGTGCGCGTGGTCGGCGGAGGGAACGTAATATAGCGCCAGAAAGACACCGGTGATCACTTGAGAGATGAAGATGAACAGCAGCGCCGATCCGAACACATACGCGAAGCGGGCGCCTCCAGGAATCGGCTCATCGAGAGCTTCGCGCAGCAGCGAGTCGAGACCGGTCCGGATATCGAGCCAACGAAAAAGCCTGCCGCGAGATTCTGCAGGCGCGGAATTATCGCGATGCGGCATTTCGCTCATGAGAGTAGGCGGGCGTTCCTCAGCCGATAACCTCTTTGTGCGGCACTAATTGCCGGAAATATTGATAGCGGACCATCAAATGCCCGTCCTGTGTCTGTGTTTGGAGCGAGTCCATTCCTCGCGGAGCAGGTCCCCCGGTCCTTGCGCCATCGGCGGCGAATGCTGCCGCGTGACACGACATTCAAATTCGTGTTTTGTATCGCGCCACTGTATGGAACAGCCAAGATGCGGACACACGGCCGATAAAACCTGTAACTCGCCATTCGATGATTTGGTTACATAAACAATCTTTTCGGACACCGTTTTGCGCCACCCATCTACCTGTTCGACGGTTATCGATCGTTGCAGAGGCGTGCTTACGGCTGCGAAGTCCGAAATCGGCCCTGCGTCCGACCACCTCACCTCAGTAGTTTGGGCGCGAAGCGGATACAGCGCAAACCGAATCAGCGGTATCGATAGGGCCCCACCCGCACCCGCGGTACAAAGGCCCATTAGCCAGCCAAGATAGGACCGCCGAGTTGGCGGCAGAACCGCGGAAGAGGTGTTTGTTTCAGCAGGATCCAACTGTCACTCCGTCCACAGCGCGCGATCAGCTCTTGCCGGCGATGCTCCGCAAGTACGCCACGACTTGGCGAATGTCGGCAGCGCTCAGGCTCTTACCGTAAGCGGGCATGGGAGGTTTGCCGTTCGTGATAATCTCAGCAAGCTCATCGTCGGTTTGCTTCTGGACTTCGGGGGAGCGAAGATCGCGCACTTTCATCTTCTGCCCCATGGGCGTGTTTCCGCTTCCGTCCGGACCATGGCAGGCCGCGCACTTAGCTTTGAACGTATCTGCCCCGCTTGCGGCCGCGAATGAGAGGCCGGAAAAGCCGAAAGAAATTGTTGCGCATAACATAGCGGAACTTCCAGCTCGCACGAGTAAGTTACTCATAAGTTTGTTCATCATCACTCCTCAAAATACGGCAGTCCAGCGCAAAGTTAGTAGGCTCGAATTAAAATCGTTGCCCCGAACGATCTGCTCATGGTAGTAAGCCCGTTGTAAGTCGACGGCAAACCGGCCGAATCGCGGAAAATCGTATCGCACGGTCGCGGTCGCCAGTGGAAACGTGAGCGGTCCGAACCTGGGCTGCTCGAGCGTAATCTCACCTAACCCTGTGCTCCGAACGAAGTTTCCGTTGAACTCGAAGCCGAGTCTCTGGGTCGGTTGAGCGTTGATGCCAAGCTGCCAGAGTCGATTGACGGTTTGATCGCGCCAGCTTGTATTTAGCGGTGGGGTTCCTCGCAGGAATGTGACCGAATCGCTGGCGAAAAAGCTGTCGTAACTGAAGCCGGCAAATGCGGAAAAACGGCCGTTTAGAGCATAAGAAACGATGGATGAATTGGCGCGCGTGGTGCTTCGAAAGGTCGTCGTCACAAGCTTCTGATTCCGGATCGAGAGGCTGTCCTCGACGGAAAACTTAGGCGTGAGCTGATAACGAAAAACCCAACGCGTACCGATATCGGTGTGCGGCGTAATTCGCGTGTAGGAGGTGTTATTCGTGATGCTTTGAAAATCGCCTCGTACGCTGAAGCCCTTCCAAGGGCGGTAAAAAAAGCTCCCGATGGGCCATGCGGTTTTCGTGCGAAGCGTCCTGATCGGGTCCACCTGGCCGTCGATCGTTGCGAAGACATCGCGCTTCATCAGGCGAATGCCTGGGCTGACCACCAGCCCAGTAAGCCGTGTAAACTCCATTCGCAGATCGAGCTGATTGAGGCTTTGGCGCCACTGCTGGGTTGTCGTGCCAGTATAAGTCCCCGCTGCGTCGCGACCCAGAAAGTCGCCCGTGCCGCTCTCGCTGAAGCGATTGAACCGATAATCGGCATCGAAGTTCCACCACTCTTTCAGTTTGTAAGTGAAGCCCTGGTCCAGAACATAATTGGGCTCAGCGTCCCGGGCTCTAGAGCCGAGCGAGATCGCGTACGGCGCCACAATGGTACCGGTCGTGTTAACGCGCGCCGTACCGTTGTATGAGGCCTCAATTGTCGATGGGCCGCGATATCGGAAATAGAGGAAATCGCCGCGCCATGTTAACCGCGGGGTAACTTTGCCGTTGAAAAATACTTCGCTTGACGGCGCGTTGAGGCGGCGGAATTCGGTCCAGTCCCCGTTTGCAAGCAGCTCTCGAATATTGGCCGTGGAATCGATATTGATGCTGCGCTCGACAGCCGGATTGGTCCAGTTAAACGCCTGGTCGAAGGTTTGATACCCCAGTGTGTAATGAATCGTCCAATCCCGCCAGGTGTAGTCGATTCCGCCGGCGTACCGGTTCGACATGTCGTGCTCGGGACCGAGGACATAGTACGGATTGTCCCGCTCAAATGTCCCCCAGCTGGCGGGCGCACCGAAGTAATCCAGCACGCGTGTCGTGAATATCGTGCCGTCTCGTCCGTTGCGATCGTACTCGAAGCGGAACCGTAAATTGTTGGTGGCATGTACAAGGAAATTAAGTCCACCAAATCTGCGAACTGTCGCCCAGTTGTGGTTTGCCGTCAGGCCGTGCAGGCCGTTCGGCAGAATTGCGTTGTCATTCTGGTCCCAATAGTAGTAACTCTGCCGGTAATTGACGCGCAGGTCGTAGACGTTCGTCTTACTGACCGTCAGTTGACCTCCGGGGAACGGATCACCACCTAGCCCACTTGCCGTTAATTGGAAGTTGTCCGCGAATGGATTGGATCCGTCGTTCGCCTTTCCCGTCAAGTTGAAGTCGAACACGCGAAACCCGGTGTTCAGATCGAAGAGCTGTTTGAACATCGGCTTATAACCCTCGACTGTCGTAAACCGATAACCCGTGGTCAC
>JAFAQG010000799.1 GCA_019246575.1 Acidobacteriaceae bacterium | reverse complement strand
TCAACATGGTTCGCCCATTGGTCCCTAAGAACTCTGCTACCCGGGCGGCCTCCGTTCCATACTCCTCACGAGTGACAACACACTGGCATGGCCTAAGGCATTGGTTCATCTCGCCGTAGATGCACCCCGGATGTTCCGGCGAGGGTTCCAATGCTTCTACGCAGCGGCGGATTTGAAACAGTCCCTGCACTTCTTCCGCGTATCGCTCTGCCATTTCCCGCGTCGCGAACGGTCCCAGCAACCTTTCATTTTCCCGGGCATTGCGGCTCATAACTGCCAGCCGCGGAAACGCGTCTTGCACCGATAAGCCTAAAAACCATGGCGTCCGGAGCCTTAGCCGTGTACGGTATTCCGTGGGAAACCGCGATTTAGCAAGGACATACATTAACAGTGAGGTCTCCAGCTTCGATCCTGTCGGCCAGCACTCAATGTACGCTCCACTCGCGTGCAAGCGTTCCATCAGCCTACCGGATTCCGAACCCGCTGCGCCCAGCAGCCGCTTCAACCGCCTGGTCAGATTGGCCGACCAGCCGATGTGCGCAGGATTGCCACCGACCGAGAGCGCATAGATCCCCGGACCGGCAGGCAATGACGCTATGAAGTCATCGCTGTCGCCCGCGCCGGGCTTATAGATAATCGGCAGGGGAGCAGTCACCTAGATGGCGTGAGAAACTACGCGCCGGAAACGCACAGCGCAGATGACGCTGCTTTCGCGCCAGGCCAACACAATTGTACAAAGCCGAACCGCAAACCCGTCGCCTGCGGCGCGTCCATTGAAACAAACCGGCACTTGACATGATTCCGTGTCAGTCTAGAATAGGTGTTACTTCGCTATGCAGGGTTGTCAGCACGAGCGAACCGAATTTCTTTACCGGCGCGATGGCGTCGATTATGTCCGATGTCTTGATTGCGGCCAGGTCTTCGAAGAAGAGGATCTTGATACCGTTCCCGTCTACGAAGACGAGGAAGAAAAGCCCAGAAAGCGCCGCTGAAATCCCCTAACCGCCATTCGAGGCAGCGCTCCCCGGCAGCGATAACTGAAACAGTGGAAAGGTCGTGCATACTTTTCGCGGCTCGCACATGTCGAACCTGACCCGCATCTCCCTGCCGCGTACGAACGTCTTCAAATCTCCGCTCCGGATTGTCTCGATTGGCGGAGGGACCGGCCTTTCGACTCTGCTTTCTGGCCTAAAAAAACACGCCCGCGGCGTCGGCGAAGAGCCGAAACCAGGAAGTCCGATCGTCGATATAACGGCCGTTGTCACCGTCAGCGATGACGGCGGTAGCTCGGGCCGCCTGCGGCGCGATTTCGCTATTTTGCCACCCGGCGACATCCGCAACTGCATGACCGCGCTCTCCGAAGATGAGCATCTGCTCTCTCGCCTGTTCCGTTACAGATTTGCGAGCGGACGAGGATTGAAAGGGCACAGCTTCGGCAACCTTTTCCTCACCGCGATGCACCAGATCACGGGAGATTTCGCACATGCCGTGAAGCTGTCTTCCGAAATTCTCGCCATTCGCGGCCGTATCTTCCCTGCAACTTCCGCAAACGTTTCGCTCGAGGCGGTGTTGGAGGACGGCTCAATCATGCGCGGAGAAAGTAAGATCAGCAAAAGCAGACAGCCAATCCGCTCCATCCGCCTGGTGCCCGAAACCTGCGATCCTCTTGCGGAAACGCTCGAGGCAATCAGCAAAGCCGACCTGATCACGCTCGGCCCGGGTTCTCTCTTCACCAGCGTCATCCCGAATGTGTTGGTGCGCGGCATCGCCGAAGCCATCGACCGCTCACCCGCGCTCAAGGTCTATTTCGTCAATCTGATGTGGCAACCGGGCGAGACTATCAACTTCTCTGCTTCCCACCACGTCGAGGTGCTTCACGAACATGCCCGTTGCAGGTTCACCGACTGCGTTGTCCTCAATGCGGCAACCATACCCGCCGCTTTGAAGCGCAAGTATGCCCGAGCGCGCGTCAAACCCGTCGAGAACGATTTCGCGAAGTTGGAGCAGCTCGGTCTGCGAGTCGTCACCGCTGACCTCGTCGGCGAGACGGTGTTGAACAAAGTGCGCCACGATCCCGCCGCATTGGCGGACGTGGTCATCGACCTGGCCAGCCGCTCGAGAGCCCATCAGGTCCGCAAACAAGCGCTCGCCACACAGCCCCGAAGAATTCGATGAAAGAGAATGTCACGGTCGTGATCCTGGCCGCCGGGCTCGGGACACGCATGAAATCCCAAAAGGCCAAGGTATTGCACGAGGCCGGCGGAGATACTTTACTGAACCAGGTCATTCGCGCCGCCTTGCATGTGGCGCAGCCGGAGCAAATCGTCGCCGTGGTCGGACACCAGGCCGCTGCGGTTCGCGACAGCGTAAAAACCGCGGGCGTTCGTTTCGCGGAGCAACTCGAACAAAAAGGAACCGGACACGCCGTTCTCTGCGCCCGCGATTCCGTCGCGACGCATGAAGGAGAGGTTATTGTTCTCAACGGCGACGGGCCCTTACTGAATCCCTCCACTTTGCGCGCCTTGCTTGACCTCCAGAGATCGAGGAACGCAGGTGCGGCAATCGTCACCACTGAGCTCCGCGATCCGACAGGCTACGGGCGCATTTTGCGCGATGACTCCGGATGCGTGGCCGGCATCGTCGAAGAGAAGGCCGCCTCTCCGGAACAGCGGAAAATCCGCGAGGTAAATCCGGGCCTGTACTGCTTCGATGCCGCGCTTTTGTGGAAACATATCGGCGAAATCACTCCCAATAACCCCGCTAGAGAGTACTATCTGACGGACATGGTCGAGATATTGGGCCGCTACCGTCACAACATAGTTCCACTGCTGGTCGAGGACGAGACCGAGTTGCTGGGCATCAACACGCGAATCGAGCTTGCGATCGCCGATAAGATCCTACGCGCTCGGAAGGCGAACCACTTGATGCTATCGGGCGTCACAATCGAAAGCCCCGAGACCGTGATTATCGATCCGGACGTGGAGATTGGCCAGGATTCCGTCATCGAGCCCAACGTGCACTTGCGAGGCCGGACGCGCATCGGCTCGAACTGCCGTATCGGGACCGGTTCCGTGTTGCGGGATTGCGACATCGCGGACAATGTCACTCTTCTCCCCTACGTGGTAGCCGAAGCTTCCTCCATCGGCGTCGGTGCGTTCGTCGGACCCTTTGCACGCATGCGCCTGAACGCACAGGCTGAAGAAGGCGCGCATATCGGCAACTTCGTCGAGCTCAAAAAAACGCGCCTCGGACGCGGATCGAAGGCAAACCACCTCGCCTATCTCGGCGATGCCTCCATCGGCCCGAACGTCAACATCGGAGCAGGAACCATCACGTGCAATTATGACGGTCGAAAGAAACATCTGACCGAAATAGCCAAAAACGTTTTCGTCGGAAGCAACTCGACGCTTGTGGCCCCGCTCAAAATCGACGAGGGCGCCTACGTCGCTGCCGGTTCCGTCGTCACCAATGATGTCGAAGCGGACTCTCTCGCCATCGGCCGGTCCCGTCAAACCGATAAACCCGGTTGGGCAAAGCGCC
>JAFAQG010000252.1 GCA_019246575.1 Acidobacteriaceae bacterium | reverse complement strand
TACAACCGCCGATCATGAAGACCTCGAATTCGGGGAGCAAAGCGAAACCCAAGCAGCTGGCATAAAGCAAAAACATGGTCTGTGAATCCGGCGGTATCGGTGTAGTGCTCTTGAATCGCCAGATCCGATCCATGATCGAGCAAGCCGTCCAGCACATGCGTGTCATCCCGGATCGTTGCACTAATGACCTTGGTGTGAAACGGCGCATAGCGGTCGGAGATGTGGGTGTACACCATGGCAACCGGATCGCGGCCGTACTTCGCGTTGGTATGGGCCGTTACAGGTTTACGAGTGGCGATGGAAAACGCTTGTCCGTCCGAGGAAGATGTTGTCCCGGAGCCAATAACAAGCCAATGGAATCCGGTGCTGCAGGTTCACAACCTCGGCGAGAGCCTTGGCATACGTCTCCTCGCGCACGTGCCAATCCGACATCCAGTGCAGGCGTCCCTCTGAATGCGCCGAGCAGGTCACCGCCATCTTGCTCAGGCCCAAATTGGGTGGCATCGGCCAGGATGACTGCCATCAGAGCGGATCGATCTCGTGCCGGATCTCCATGTAGCAGATCTGTGAAGCACCGACTGAAACCCGTCCAGGAATCGACCTCCATCAACAGATTAGGCACGGCAATGCGTGGCAACAGATCATAAGCTCGCCCGGACCAGAGCGCGACGTCTTCCGGGACACGTCCTTTCGCAGGAGAGATGCGCAGGCGATTCCCGTCGACTCGCACGTCGGGTAGCTGGCCTTCGCGTGCCAGGCGATCGACTGTTTCACGTGATTGCTGAAGCTCTTGGCTGCGGTTTTCGAGGTAGTCCTTACATTCTGATCTCTGGCCGGTGACTGCTGTTCAGCCTGCACGGGACCACTCTTCGTGGGAAATCAGATAGCTATCAAAGGCGCGGAATCGTCGACTGCCTGCTACCCAAACATCGCCAGCGCGCAAAGCTACGCTGAGCTCGGATAAGGCACACAATTCGTAGTAGCATCGGTCGAAGCCTTCGGCTCTAACCACCCAAGGCTGCCATCGCGGTTTGATAAAGCCGCGGGGCGCGATCTGGGGACCTCCTCGTTACCCGTGGCTCCTTGTTTGCCTGACCAGCCGAACCGTTCTCGCGATCCATGAAGTCGAAGTTGTCCTCGTCGGATTGCGCATCGAAGAATTTCTCGGCCACGCGCAGCGCCGCTTTCGCGGGGTCGGTCGAGCGTGCCAGTTCCGCGGCATTGGCGCGGACAATCAGCGCGGCATTCTGCGCTTTTGCGCCGCGCGCGGCCGACGTCATGTATTTCAGAACGTCGTCTTTCGCGACCGCGAGTGCATCGCCCGCGAGCTCCGCGTTCGGGACCACGGTACTTACGATGCGCTTACGTTACGGCACAAATGAATGGGACATGCCCGAGCCGTGGCCCGACTTCGCAGATGCCGCAGATGCAGCGCCGGTTATCTGGAACGGCAACGGGAAGATATGGTTCTTTTGGGGCTGCTCGCGGCTACTGGGGGCGTTTCCATTTCAGTACATGAGCTCGAACGACAACGGTGCGACATGGAGCGCCATCGTATTTCCCAATCTTGTCGGTCCGGTCGGACAATATACACCGCAACCGATTCACAGCGTCGTGCGCACGAGCGACGGAACCGTCTATCTGCCAGCGGATGGCAGCGGCGGCCATTCAGTGCTTTGGGCCACACGCGACAACGGCAAGACGTGGTATGACACGGGCGGACGCACCGGCGGGCGTCACACCACATTAGTGGTCGGGAAAGACGGCTCACTTATCGGGTTCGGAGGAAAGAACACCAACATCGACGGATTCATGCCGGTTTCGATCAGCCGAGATGGCGGCAACACGTATCACATCAAGAAGACGCCGTTCAATCCGCTCGGGAGCGGCCAGCGCCCAAGCGTGATTCGGCTGGCTTCCGGGAGGCTCTTCGTCGTCGCGGATGCATTTACAGCAAAGAGCAAAACACCCGGCGCAAAGGGCGAGGGTGCGTACGTCGCGCTCAGTGACGATGACGGCGCGACATGGACCAGGCGCGATCTGCCCGCCGATATCAAAACGATAGGTTACACAACGGCAACCCAAGGCCCGAATGGTCTGATCCACATTGTGACGTCCAAAAACAATCCGAACTACGAGATCGAGGTGAATGAGGCCTGGGTATTCGAGGGCAGACCGGAGGTCGCGTTCTCGAATACTGTGCACGACGTGAGGAGTTATCGGGAAAACTACCCGGATGGGAAAGTTAGGGTAAACTGGAGCGCCGGAACCGGCGACGATGGTTGCTATCTTCTAAACGGCCCACAAGTCTTTATTACGAGAATGGGAAGAAGCAGTGGCAGGCCGACTTTGGCGCGGGCAGGAAACGCGGCGTGGAAACTTACTGGGCCGAAGATGGAAGAAAGCTTTGGGAGCGCGTCCATGCACCGGATGGAAGCTGGCAATGGACGCTGTTCGACGATGCCGGCCGCGTAAAAGCGCGTTCGAAGTGGAACGGCAAATTACTTATTGACGCCGAGCTTCTGTAAACGCTCGGCCTTTTGGTCACTAATCTCGAGAAAGCTGCCGTGCTTGCATCGGTTCGGAAAGGAAATTTGATCGTTGATCGAGACCGAATGTCGAAGGTCGGTGGAACGAGCAGCCTCGTATCGCCTCGCCTCATGGCCGAGCACGGGACCATAGTGATCGCAATACACGAAATAGTTCCGCCGATCTTGAGCGCGGAAGGCCCTTCCGACCCCA
>JAFAQG010000217.1 GCA_019246575.1 Acidobacteriaceae bacterium | reverse complement strand
TTGCCCGACCGGAGGTCGCCCTTCCATTGGGCCTTTGCTGTGCGATCCATGCTCTTGTCCTTTCGGTTCCGGAAATGCCGGCAATGAGAGGCATGGTAGCAAAGAATGGCGCGAGCAATGTAGCTCAGGCGAGGCGGCTGATGGAGGCGACCATGCGGCCCGGGTTCTGGGGCTCTCGGCGGTAAGAGTAGAAATCGGCGGTTTGGCACGTAGTGCAGAGGCCCGAATCGAAGATGTGCTCATCGGGGATGCCGGCCGCGCGCAAATGGCGGCAGTTGGCCTCCGTCAGATCGAGTTTTCGCCGACCTGCCTCTTCCTCGCGCCATTCCGGAAAGGTGCTCGACAATTTATCGGCGACTTCCGGGCCAACTTCGTAGCAGCAATTCCGAATGCAGGGGCCGATAGCCGCGTAGATGTCGGACGGCTTGCTGTGGAACGTCTCACTCATCCGTTCGACGGTGCGCTTCGCAATTTCTGCCGCCGTCCCGCGCCACCCCGCGTGTACGGCTCCGATCACTCGGCGCGCGATGTCGAGCAGCAGGATGGGTACGCAATCGGCGGTTCGAATTCCGATAGCTTGCCGCAACTCATCGGTGACAAGCGCATCCCCCTCCTCTTCGCGATCACGAATACCGTTCGCGACCACAACGCGGGCAGAGTGCACTTGCCGAAGAGTGATGTTGACGGGTGGATTGCCGGAACGTGTGCCGAAGCCGTGTTCCTGCCAGATGAAATGCTGAAAAGGATCGCAGCGGTAAACGCCATCCGGGCCGAGCCGGAAAGACCCCTTCACGAGAGCGTTACCAGTTCTTCAGCAGGCTGCGAAATCTGCGCGACCATCACGCGGCGTTTAAAATCCTCGAGCATGGCTTCGTTCAGGCGAACGTGCGTTGGCTTGCGGATCAGATTCGGCGTCTGATCTATTTTTTCCTGAAGCTTCAACAGCGCATAGAACAGGTTTTCGGGGCGCGGCGGGCAGCCGGTGACGTACACGTCGACGGGCACAATTTTATCGACACCCTGCAGAACGGCATATGTATTGAACGGGCCGCCCACGCTCGAACATGCGCCCATGGAGATGACCCATTTCGGCTCGGGCATTTGGTCGTAGATGCGCTTCAGCACCGGCGCCATTTTGAGCGTTACGGTGCCGGCCACGATCATGAGATCGGATTGCCGCGGGCTGGGGCGAAATACCTCTGCGCCGAACCGTGCGATGTCGAAGCGGGACGTGGCCGAGGCAATCATCTCGATGGCGCAGCAGGCTAGGCCGAAAGTGAGCGGCCAAAGAGAAGATTTACGTGCCCAGTTGAACACGTAATCGACCGAAGTCGTGAGAAAGTTTCGTTCGAATCGATTTTCCAGAAATGACATCGGACGCGGGACACACTGTGTCCCGGAAGCTATACGACCAGTTTAGCGCCCGTGTGCTCCTCGTTGCGTTTGCGTACGAGATCTGCGCGATACCACTCGAGGGTCAGCCGGAGTCCTTGTTCGAAGGTGAAACGCGGAGCGTGACCGAGCTCCCGAACAGCCGCGGTCGTATCGGCTTGTGAGTGACGAACGTCGCCCGGACGCGGCGGTCCATACACGGCGGGAAGATTGACGCCTTCGATCGCTTGCAGCAGTTTCCAGGTTTCGTTCAGCGTATACCGGTTCCCGTTGCCTGCATTGAAGACTTTCCCCGAAACGCCCTTGGCATCGGATGCCTTAAGCAACAGGCCAACGACATCTTCGACATAGGTGAAATCGCGCGACTGTTCGCCATCGCCGTTGATCGTCGGGCTGCGGCGCTCAATCAGACATGTGAGAAAGACAGACAGCACGCCGGAGTAGACGCTGCTTGGGTCCTGCCGCGGTCCGAAGACGTTGAAGAACCGGAGCGACACTGTATCGAGGCCGAAGCATTCCGAAAAGACGCTGGCGTAATACTCGCCCATGAGCTTCTGAGCGGCATAAGGAGACTTGGGGGACGGCGCCATCGTTTCGGTTTTGGGCAACACTGCGGTATCCCCGTATGCAGACGATGACGCGGCGTAGACGACGCGCCCCACTTTACCCTCAGCCGCAGCACGAAATACGTTGAACGTGCCGTCGATGTTGACCTCATGGCTCGGCACGGGCTGCAGGATCGACTTCGGAACGGATGGCAGCGCGGCAAGGTGAAAAACGCGCTCCGCGCCGGCGATCACGCGCGCAATGCGATCGTAGTCACGAATGTCCAATTCATGGACTGTGATTTCGTCTGCTACTTCCTCCAAGTTGTCGAGGTTACCGGTTGAAAGATCGTCGATGACATGGACGCGATGGCCCTGAGCGAGTAAGCCTCGCACGAGAGCGGAGCCGATAAACCCGGCGCCGCCGGTCACGATGTAACGCTTCATAACTTATGCGACGGCGTGCGACGGCAACGATGAGTGCAGCCGCACGATAGCCCGTTTTGCAATCTCCTGCGAATCACGACTGAAGTCGAATGCCTCAACAGAAACCCACCCCGAGTAGCCGAGTTCGGCGAGCGTGGTGAGCACAGGAGCGAAGTCGTAATTGCCCCTGCCCGGCTCGCTTCCGTCGAGTTCATTCACATGTACGTGCCGGATGTAGGGAAAATATCTCCGAGTAAGTTCGGCGTGGGGTTCCGTTTCGTCAACGGCGTTATGGACATCGAACATGGTCTGTACAGCGGGACTACCAATCTGCTTCACGATCGCCACCGCCTCGGTGAGGCAGGTGACCACGTTCGTCTGCGAAAGCGGGAGGGCCTCGATAAGGAGTAGCACGCCGCGGCTTTCGGCGTGCGCGGCCGCATGGGCCAGTTGATGAGTCAGAATATCGACCGCCTGCCGGGGCGTCATACCGTCCACTGCGGAACGTTGCTTGGGTGAGCCCAAAACGATGACTCCGTCGTGG
>JAFAQG010001059.1 GCA_019246575.1 Acidobacteriaceae bacterium | reverse complement strand
GTTTTCATAGAACGCCGCGGGCCGGGCTTCGATTTCCAATTGGTATTTCGGCTGGCACGCCTGTTGCGCGGCGAGCACGTCGCGGCTGTTCATACCCATGCTCTCGATCCCATGCTTTATGGCGCGCTTGCTGCCATGCTGGCTGGCGTTCCCGTACGGGTGCACACGCAACACAGCGCGTTTCTCGATTCGTGCTCGCGCGCCGACCGCTGGAAATTCCAGCTTGCGAGTCGCAGCTTCACACATCTCATTGCCGTATCGGAGCAGACACGCCAGGGAATGCTGCGCAGCGGAGCGCCAGGAAAGCGCACGCACACAATATTGAATGGCATTCAGCCCCGCAGCAATGTGCGAGATATTACGGCGCGGAAATCCGCGGGACTGGTAATCGGCTCCGTTGGTCGCCTGTCGCCGGAAAAGGGCATCGACCGGCTCATCCGCGCTTTCGCTGCACTGCAGAGCCGGTACCCGGCTGCAGCTCTTCACGTCGTGGGCGACGGCCCCGAACGCAGCTCTCTCGAAGCCCTCGCGCGCGAATTACGTGTTGCGTCCTCGGTGAAGTTTCTGGGCCGGACTTCGGACGTCTTCAGCGCGCTTCAGATGATGGACATCTTCGTCCTGCCGTCCTTGACAGAGGGAATTCCGCTCGCACTGCTCGAGGGAATGTCCGCCCGCCTCCCCGTCATCGCGACCGCCGTCGGTGGGGTTCCGGAAGTCATTGTCGACGGCGTTTCGGGGATCTTGATTCCGCCCAACGATGTTCCAGCTTTAACGAACGCGCTGGGCCGCCTCATGGCAGATTCCGCCGTCGGCGAGTCATTGGCCAAAAATGCCGTTACCCGTGTCGAACAGCAGTTTTCACTCGCGGCTATGGCAAACAAATACCGCTCAATCTACCAGGAGTCAGACGCAAGATGCCGCAGCTTGGCCGCTTAGAAACTACATTCGAAGAACCGTTCCTATCGCAATTTATTGCATTGATAACCGCCGGCGCCGGCAGTCAGGATATCCATGACGCGCCGGAATGCATAGGCTATGCCCAGGCCAGCGATAGGGACAGCCGCCTCGTCCGCAACGAAATCGAACGCGCCGAGTGCCATTCGCGCAACATCTGCAGATACATCCCAGATATGTCCCCGCGGCGCATCTTGGACGTGGGTTGCGGCACGGGCGCCCTGTCCGTTGCTCTCGCCTTGGCTTTCCCCGCGGCACAGGTCGAGGCTTTCGATACCGATCCCAGCTCGATCGAAGCAGGCCGAATCAGAATTGCAGGTTATGGACTGTCGGATCGCGTCAACCTCCGGACTGTTCCGGCGCATCAGCCATTTCCTTTCACAGGCGGATCCTTTGACCTTGTCGCCTGCACGTCCGTGATCGAGTTCATCACTCAGGGAAACAACCGGAAACAGTTTCTCGCCGAAATGCAACGTGTAGTCTGCGCCGGCGGCCGAATTGTGATCACGACGCCGAATGCATTCTATCCACGCGAGCTCCATACCGGCCGTCCGTTTCAGAACTGGCTGCGTCGGCCCGGCTACCCCTGGGCGTCGACCCGCTCGTGGATTCATCGGCAGCTTGATTGCTGCGATGTGCACTCGCAACCGGCTCGCGTGGTCGATAAGTTTCAACGACGGTATGGACGCCCGATTCCTGCTGCAATTGCGCGGTGTATTGAACCCCTTATGCCGTGGCAGTTTATCGTTGCTAGGCGGCGCGCGGATCATCATGCGCTGCAATAGTCCTGAAGCGGCGCTAGCGCGAGGCCTCGACGATTCACGGACCGCGTGGAAGGAAGTGGCGAAAAGCGCTCTGCGCTGCTTGCCGGAAAAACTCATCGCCTGGCGGTCGCGCGCACATTCGGCCGTGGCTCTCACCTTCGATGATGGTCCCGATGAGTACACGCCCGGCATTCTCGACGTCTTGAAACGCTTCGACGCGCGCGCCACCTTCTTCCTCGTGGGCCAGCGAATCGCGGGAAACGAGACAGTGGTGCGACGAATTCTCCAGGAAGGCCATGAAATCGGAAATCATTCCTTCAGCCATCCGGATTTCGATGGACTAAGTATCCGCGACGCTATCGACGAAGTCGATCGCACGCAATCGGTACTCGAGAAAACCACTGGCCGCCGCTGCAAATGGTTTCGTCCTCCCAAGGGAAAACTCTGCGCCGCGTCTCTTGCCTCGGCATGGAGTAAAGGACTGTCGATTGCAATGTGGAGCATCGACGTGAAGGATTTCCGCGCGCATCACCCGCAAGATATTGTCGCTAAACTCGATGCCACGCGCATCGCGTGCGGCGACATCGTTTTGTATCACGGCAATAATGAAGCCGCATTTGCGGCTCTGCCCCAGGTGATAGAACACGCTGTTGCGGCAAAGGGTCCGCTCGTGCCGGTTTCGGCACTCATTGGAGGTGCGCGACGCGCATGAGCACCTTCGATGTAATCATTCCGTTCTACAACACAAATATTGAATACACTCGCGCTGCGCTTCAAAGCGTGGTTGCGCAAACTTACGCGCATTGGAAAGCGTATGTCATCAATGACGGGTCTACGGACTCGAGCACTCGCGCGCTCGAATCGCTGCTCACGGAACTGAACGACGCCCGCATCGTCTATCTACGGCAGAACAACGCAGGAGTAGCAGCCGCGAGAAATAACGGTATTCTGGCGTCGAGCTCACCATATGTGGCGCTGCTCGATTCCGACGACGTATGGCACTCCCATAAACTCGAAACGCAGGTCGCGATTTTCGAAAAACATCCCGATGTCGGCGCTGTCTATGCACCTACGGATCGTCTTCGCGACGGCAAACTGATCCCATATCGGCCCGGTACCCTCCGGTCGCTTGTCGGCCTCGACCCCCACGCTTTGTTCGTTCGCATGTTGAAGAACAATGTCGTCCCCAATATCACTACGGCAGTCCGGCGCGTTTATCTGGACCGCGCCGGCTTATATGACGGCCAATTCAACGGCACCGAAGACAAAGAATTGTGCCTCCGCCTCCTGCTGCATGGCTGCCGGTTCCATTATGTGGATGAGGCGCTCGCGATCTATCGCGTGCACGCCGCCAGCATCTCCAGAAATGGCGAAAGGATGTGGCAGGATCGCCTCCGGATCGTCAAGAAACTCGATGACATGATCCGGTTTGCGCCTCGCGAATGGCCGCCGATCAACTGGCCTCGCTACCGCACAAAAATGATCCGGCACGCCTACATCGAAGCCGGCGAGGAGGCGCTCGATCAGGGCAATTACTCGAAAGCGATCGCGTACAGCCTTCCGCACACGGGCGGAGTTTCCAGCAAAACAGGACTCCTCATCATTCGTTCGCTGTACCGAATTGGACGCTCTGCCGTCGGTGCGGAGCGTTGACCCGTATGCATTTCCTGTATCACCATCGGACCGCCGGGCGCGGAGCGGAAGGGAATCACATCATGGCGCTCGTCGATCCGCTCGAGCGAGCCGGCCATACGGTCACCATTGTGTCGCCGCCGCGTGTCGATCCGCGTAAAACCGCCGGGCACGTGCCGCTCGATAAAGGCGCATCGCGTGGTCGCGGCTTCAGCGCCGTCTGGCACTGGATCAGCAACAGCGCACCGCAGGTGATCTTCGAAATGGCCGAGCTTGCGTACAACCTGTATGCCTCGGTGGCACTCGCAGCCGTGATTCGCCGCAAGCGCCCCGACGTTTACTACGAGCGGTATGCATTTTTTCTTTTTCTCGGAGTCCTCACGGCGCGCCTCTTCCGTTTACCGGTTCTGCTCGAGGTAAACGAAATCGCCGGCATCGAGCGCGCGCGCAAACAGATGTTAGTCGGTATTGCAAAACGCGTGGAACGAATCGTGTTCCGCCGCGCCGACGCTATCTTTGTCGTCTCGAGTTTTCTGCGTGACGAAGTCATCCGGCGCGGAGCAAAACCCGAAACCGTACACCTGATGCCGAATGCCATCGATCGCCGGCGCTTTCATTTGAACGGCTCGCGCAACGAGGTGCGCCGCGAACGGGGTCTCGGTTCGGCAACGGTTGCAGGTTTCGTCGGGTGGTTCGACCACTGGGATCGTCTCGATCTGCTGATCGATGCCATCCACGAGCTCGCGAAAACGAATCCGAAACTCCGGCTTCTGTTGGTCGGAGACGGTCCGGTAGCTCCCGAATTGCGCGCCCGCGTCGAGCAGCTCCGGCTTGAAGATCGCGTCATCCTGACGGGCGCTGTCCCGCGCGACGAAGTTCCACATTACATCGACGCGATGGACATCTGTGTTCTACCGGATTCGAACCCCTACGGTTCCCCGATGGTTCTGTTCGAGTTCATGGCGCTCGGGAAGGCCGTCATCGCGCCCGATCTACCACCGATCCGTGACGTCATTAGCGACGGCGAAACCGGCATCACTGTTCCGCCCGGCAACGCCGGGTCGCTCACCGCAACACTACGGCGTCTCGTCGACGATCCGGCATTGCGATCGCAGCTAGGCGGTCGCGCCCAACGCTTCGTTCTCGAACATCGCACCTGGGAAGCAAACGCCAATCGCGTGTTCGCTATCGCACAACAAACGTCAAAAGGAAGAATTGCAGCTTGACATTCGTTACACAACTCGCTCCCATCGCCTTCTGGATCTGCGCTCTCGTCGTTGCATATAGCTATTTCGGCTATCCGCTCCTGATGCGAGTGCTCGCGCGCGTGCAGCCGCGCCCGGTTCGCAAGGGCTGGATTGAGCCCTCGGTCGCGTTCATCATCGCGGCATATAACGAAGAAAAAACCATCGCGGACAAGCTGGAGAACACGCTCGCGCTCTTATGGCCACGCGAGAAGCTGGACATCATTGTCATCGCCGATGGATCGACCGATCAAACGGTGCGAATCGCCGAATCCTATCGCGAGCGCGGCGTCCGCGTCCTTTATAAACCTGCCCGCCAGGGCAAAACGCAGGCGCTGAATCGCGCCGCTGCCGAAACGAATTCGGACATTTTGTTCTTCTCCGATGCGAATACCTTTTACCGACCCAACACTGTCCGCCTCATGATTCGCAATTTTGCGGATCCTGAGGTCGGCGGCGTCTCCGGACGCAAGATCGTCCTGGCCGACAACAATCGCGAAGCCAGCAAGGGCGAAACGGCATATTGGGATTACGAATCGCGGCTCAAGCAGGCCGAAAGCGCGGTCGGGTCAATTGTCACGGCGGATGGAGAAATCTTTGCTGTGCGGCGGAATCTGTTTCACCCCATTCCGCGGCCTATCGTTCATGACGACATGTATCTCACGATGCAGCTCGTCTCCGCCGGCTACCGGGTCGTATACGAGCCCGAAGCAACGTCGGCCGAGTTTGCCTCCCATACGCTCAAAGATGAATTCCACCTGAAAGTTCGCTACGCCTCCGCTGGTTTTCAAATCGTCTCCTGTTTTAAACAACTGCTGCTTGATCCACGCCGCTGGTTTGCCTGGCAGTTCTTTTCTCACAAGCTGACGCGCTGGCTCATTCCGTTCTTTATCCTTGGCGTGTTCCTGTCGAGCGCGGTTTTGAACGACCTCTTTTATCGGGTTGCGTTCTGGGCCCAGGTTCTGTTTTACCTGCTTGCAGTGGTCGGCAGCGCGCTGCCCAAAAAACGCGCCGGCCTCGTCTACTTCCCTTGGTACTTCTCGGTCATGAATACGGCTGCGCTCTATGGCTGTGCACGATACCTTACCATCGGCCAGAGTCCGCAATGGAGAAAGGCGCAACGTTAGCGAATGCAGGAACCGCGATGCACATTGCCGGATTATTCCGAGCTGCCCCGTCACATCGAGGCGCGTGGGTGGCCCGCCGGCCTTGAGTCCTTCGCCCAGCAGACGCTCGAGCTCGGGTATAAGGTCAGCACGGACTTGTCTCCCCGACAAGCCGCGTGGAAGGGACTGCTGTCGTACGAGCACCGCGAACGCGCGCTTGTCATTGAACGCGGCTGCGGGTCCGTTGCGCTATCGCTCGCTCGCGATTTCGATCATGTCGATGCCGTGTATCCGGACGTGTATCTGGTCGATGCCGTTCGTGCGCGCTTCGAGTATCTCGGGCAAACAAACATCGCCGTTTCTCACGAACTGACGCCGCCGAAAAACACTTACGATGCAATCGCGGTGTCCGGCCTCACTGTCGGCGAAGTCACACCGGCAATGATCGATCGCCTCGCCTCCGCTTTGAGCCCGCATGGTTCGATGTACTTCGCCATCGAGGTGCCGCGGCCGCGGCAGTTACAGGAGTGGGCCGTCACGCCGATCGGTCGCATATTGAATGTGCTGCGAGGCCGCTTCCGTCGCGTCCAGCCGTTCCGGTATGTAGGGCCGATCGTGCGTGCGTTTGAGTTGCAGCTGATGGGGAGCGCGCAGCCGGAACCAAAAAAGCGCGTTGGCGGCTGGTTGACAGGATATCGCGGCGGAGCTATCGGCATC
>JAFAQG010001056.1 GCA_019246575.1 Acidobacteriaceae bacterium | reverse complement strand
GCAGCGCGCGTACCGCATTGCCGACAATCAGCTCGCACTGAATGCAGGGTGGGATGAAGAAGCACTCGGGCAAGAGCTCCAGGCTCTCATCGACGAAGCGTTCGAGCTCAATTTGCTCGGCTTCACAGAACAAGAGCTGAAACGTCTGTCGGCCTGCCCCGCACTGCAGACCGGCCTCACGGAGGAAGACGCCGCCCCCGAGCTGGCGCAGGTCGCCGTTTCGAGGAGAGGCGATCTGTGGCAGCTCGATCAGCACCGCGTCCTGTGCGGCGATGCGACTTCGGACGAAAGCATGGAGCAGTTGATGGCGGCCGAGGAAGCGGCCATGACCTTCACGGACCCTCCTTACAATGTTCAGTACCAAGCGAGGAGCCGCCAAGGAGTCAGCCGTCCCATTGCGAATGACAATCTCGGCTCAGACTTCGAGATGTTCCTCTACCAGGTGTGCCGGAGCATTGTGGGCAGAACCTCAGGCGCCATCTACATGTTCATGTCGTCTTCGGAATTGCACACTCTGTATCGCGCTTTCACCCGGGCCGGCGGACATTACTCGACGTTTTTGATCTGGGCCAAAAGTCATTTCACGCTGGGCCGCTCGGATTACCAGCGGCAATATGAACCGATTCTGTATGGCTGGCGCCAAGGAGCCACCCGGTTCTGGTGCGGCGCGCGGGACCAGGGAGACGTGTGGTGCTTCCCGAAGCCGGCGGTGAACGATCTGCATCCGACCATGAAGCCGGTGGCGCTGATCGAACAGGCACTGGTCAACAGCAGCCGCGAGCAGGAGCTGGTGTTAGATCCGTTCGGCGGATCGGGATCGACCTTGATGGCGTGCCAAAAGACCGGGCGCCAGGGGCGCGTGATCGAAATTGATCCACTCTATGTGGACGTGATGGTGCGGCGATGGCAGGCGTTTACCGGGCGCGAGGCGGTGCTCGAAGCCGATGGAAGAACGTTTGCTGCCGTTGCCGCAGAGCGCGAGCGGGCCGTCGAGGCCGTGCAGGAAGCGGCATGAGTCAGCCGCGAGGGCGCCCGTTTGCACCCGGAAACAAACTCGGTAGGGGCCGGCCACGAGGCAGCCGCAATAAGGCGTCGCTCGCGTGGCAGGAGATGTTGGGCCAGCATGGCGAGGCGCTGCTGAAAAAATGTGTCGTGATGGCACTGAACGGCGACACCACGGCCCTGCGGCTGTGCATCGAACGTCTGCTGCCGCCGCGTAAGCAGAGCCCCGTGCAGTTTAAACTGCCGCCGATCGCGACCGCCGCAGAACTGGCGCACGCACAGGCCAAGATCCTGAAGGTACTCAGTCACGGACAGCTCACGCCTGCCGAAGCGGAATCCGTTAGCAATCTTTTAGAGAACCGCCGACAGATGATGGAGGCCCAGGCGTTCGAAGCAAGATTAGAAGCCCTCGAACAGCGCCAGAGAGAGAGGAGCGCGCCCGGTGACTCGTAGCCGGATCAGACGAATCGACAAGTTGGAAGTCCTGTATACAGCGCCGAAGCTGATACGCACGCCTCTCGCGATGCTCGTAGACGAACCGAAACGGGAACTGGCATGCGGCGAGCGCGTGGTTGAAGATTGGTTTCGTGATTGCGGCCCGATTGCATGGGCGCGTGAGCGCGTGACTACAGAGAAAGAGGATGGGGGCCGTCGCTGTGCGCCGGGCGGATACTTGCTCGATGTGCTCGAAGATTTTCATGAGCACTGTCCCTGGCGCAAGCGCAGCGGCGTGTGTCGGATGTGCCAGGGAACGCCGGTAGGAAAAGAGGAATGCAAAGAGAAGACGGGAGTAGAAACATGATTCGACTGAAAGGCCCCCAAAGGGAGGTGTTCTTGAGCCCGCATCGCTTCCGATTGTTGGTAGCAGGTCGGAGGTTCGGAAAGACCTACCTGGCGAATATCGAACTGTTTCGCGCCGCTTCCGGTCCGGGTCGGATGGCCTGGTATGTGGCTCCGACCTATCGGCAAGCCAAACGCATTGCCTGGAATCCACTCAAGGAGCTCACGCGCCCTTACTGGGCCTCGAAGCCGAACGAAAGCGATCTGCGCATCGAACTGAAGGGAGGCGGCAGGATCGCGCTGCGCGGAGCCGACGCGTACGATTCGTTGCGCGGCGAAGGTCTGGATTTTGTGGTGCTGGATGAATACGCCTCGATGGCGCCTGCGGCGTGGACCGAAGTACTCCGACCGGCACTGGCCGATCGACGCGGCAAAGCTTTGTTTATCGGCACCCCGCAAGGCTTCAATCATTTTTACGATCTCCACGAAGCTGCCCAGGGGCACTCCGATTGGGCTACCTTCCGCTTCACCACCCAACAGGGTGGCAATGTATCGGCTGAGGAGCTGCGCAGTGCCTCCATGGAACTCGATGAACGAGTCTATCGGCAGGAGTTTGGCGCCAGTTTTGAAAACCTGACTTCCGGGCGCGTGTATTATGCCTTCGAACGCAGCGATGTGAAGCCGGTCGCGTACGACCCTCGCTTCCCGCTGTGCTGGTCATTGGACTTCAATATCGACCCGGCCTGCAGCCTTTTGTGCCAGGTAGTGCATGGCCATGTGCACGTGCTGGATGAGATCGTGCTATGCAGCGCGAGCACCTACGACGTTTGCAACCAGTTTGCATCGCGAACGAGAGAATGGGTCGACGCGTTGCATCATGGCGCCTTGCCTGTCTACGTATACGGCGATGCCACGGGCGACAGTCGAAAAAGCGCTGCTTCGCGGACGGATTGGCAGATCGTACGCGACTTCTTTGCTGCGAAGGCGCAGGAGTACAAGGCCACCTTTCGTATTCCGAGCCGCAACCCGGAGGTGAAAGACCGGATCAACTGTGTCAATGCGATCATTTCGAATGCCGGTGGGCAACGCCGTCTCGCCGTTTCGCCCAACTGCAAGCAGTTGATCCGGGATTTGGAACAGGTCTCATGGAAAACGGATGCGAACGGCAATTCGATTGGTGATCTAGACCGCTCGGATCGCATGCGCACACATCTGAGTGATGCTTTGGGATATCTGATTGCGTGGGACTTTCCGATGCAGGCGCGTGTCGGCTTCAAGCCACAGTGGCTGGGCATATGAGGACTCTGACGCCCAGCACGAGAAGCCATCTGGATGGCGTTTTGCGAGGTGGAGAACCGACTTGCTTTTGACGTCTGAATGGAGCGTTCATGGACTCTGGGGTAAGCGATCTCAGAGAGGAGCGTGCTGCTGTGGACGATGCAGTTGGAACGCACATCGAGAGTCTCAGGAAGCTGAAAACGACAGAGCTCAAAG
>JAFAQG010001044.1 GCA_019246575.1 Acidobacteriaceae bacterium | reverse complement strand
CCAACGATGCAACCGAGCGAGTAGATACGCGCGTGCTGGAAGCAATTTTCGCGCTCGATAAAGGCGCACTCGTTTGGCCGGGCCAGCAGATGGACGTCTTTATTCGGGCTAACTGACAGGCCTCATATGACGCGAAACACATTCTGGAAGCAAGGCCTCGCGGCGCTGTTATTTGCAGGCCAGCTCTGCGCAGGCGCACGCGCCAAGAATCCCGACCGGGTCTCGGTGAAAACGCCCGACCGCTTCGCTGAGCAGACGAATGCTCCGGGCACGACCACAGATGCTGCCGTCGAAAAATGGTGGGCGACGCTGAACGATGCCGAGCTGACGAAACTCATCGATCGCGGCATTGAGAGTAATCTCGATCTCAAAGCCGCGGGACAACGGCTGCTCGAGGCGCGTGCTTCACGCAGGATCACGCGCGGCGATCTGCTGCCTTCTATCGAGTCCAGTAATTCGTTCCGGCAAATCCGTGGCGGATTCGAAGACGGCAATATACACCTCGGAAATCTTCCGCCCGGCGGCGGCATTTTCGTTTCGCCATTCGAAACCAACATTTTTCAGCTCGGGTTCGACGCGTCCTGGGAGATCGATCTCTTCGGCGGCAAACGGCATGCCTTGCAAGCCGCAACGGCCGAAGTCGCATCCGCCGAAGAAGCTCGCCGCGATGCGCTTGTAAGTCTCTCGGGTGAGATTGCCCGCAATTACATGGAGCTGCGCGGAGCACAACGCCGGCTCGCCCTTACCAAGCAGAACATTGCGCTTCAGCAGGATTCATTGCATTTGACGCAGGTGCGTGTGGACGCCGGGCTCGGTGCTCAGTTGGACGTCGAACGGCAACAGGAGCAGCTGGCCTCGAGCGAAGCCCTCGTGCCGAGCCTCCAAAAAGAGATCAGCCTTTCTATTCACGCCTTGAGTGTTCTCTTGGCTCAGCCTCCTTCAGCGCTTCAGCAGGAATTAGAAGGGGAGGGCCAGCTTCCTCCGAATCCACCAACCGTTCCTGTCGGGTTGCCGGGCGACCTCCTGACGCGCCGTCCCGACCTGCGCCAGTCTCGCGCTCAACTGATTGCGGCCGCCGCGCGCGTCGGCGCAGCGAAAGCGGACCTGTTTCCGAAGATCGTCGTGACCGGCCTTGCCGGACGGCAGGCAACGGACCTCTCCGGCTTCACCATCGGCGCAGGGAACTTCTTCGCCGTCGGACCCGGCATAACGTTGCCTATCTTCGAAGCCGGAAAGATCCGGGCAAACATCGCGGTCAAAAAACAGCAGTATGAGGAAGCTGTGACCGAGTATCAAAAGGCCGTATTGACGGCCCTACGCGAGAGCGAGGATTCGCTTGCGGGCTATGGCCGGGAACAGGAACGCCGCGAAAAACTCAGCGCTGCCGTTCAGGCCAGCCAGCAGGCGACCCAGATGGCGACCGAGCTCTATCGGCGAGGCTTGACCGATTTCATCTCGGTTCTCGACGCGCAACGCGATCAGCTCGCGAACGAAGACGCGCTTGTGCAAAGTAACACCGCAGTGCTGACCGATCTTATCGCTCTTTATAAGTCGCTCGGCGGCGGCTGGAATACAACCGCGCCAGGCCGGTAAAACGCGGACACATCCGACCGGGCCGCGACCGCGAGGGAGCGGTCGCAGGTACTCTCACCGTGACCAATCTTCCCTATCGCTCCTGGGTGGAAGTTTCGCGCCCCCAAATCGCCGCGAATTTTCGAGCGATCCGTGCCGTCGTCGGCCCGGATATAGAGATCATGCCGGTTGTGAAAGCGGACGCATACCGGCATGGCGCAGTCGAGGTCTCGCGCACGTTGCAGGAAGAAGGCGCAAACTGGCTCGCCGTAAGCAATACCGATGAAGGCGTGGCGCTTCGCGATGCCGGCATTCGAACCCGCATCCTCGTGATGGCCGATTTTCTGCCGTTTACCCGCGAACCGATGTTGGCCTACGGCCTGACTCCCGTGATTCATAGGTTGGAAGACATCTCTGAACTCGATCGCCTTGCCTGTGCACGGGAACAGAAGGTAGGGTTCCATCTGAAGATCGACTCCGGCATGGGGCGTCTCGGGGTTAACCCGGACGCCAGAGCCATCGCCGAGGCAATCTTTGCAGCCAAGCACGTCCAGCTCGAAGGTCTGATGACTCACTTTGCCTCCGCGGCCGATTATCAGAGCCACCAAACCGATCGCCAACTAGAAACCTTCGATGAAGTCGCCCAATCGCTCAGCGCTGCAGGCGTCCATCCGAAGTTCGTTCATCTCTCGAGCACCATCCCGGTTGCGTACGGTAGGAAACAGGCGTGGCGCGGCATGGTACGCCCGGGTCATGCCATTTACGGCTACGTTTCACCGGTTCGCGGGCCCGCTCCTGCCAAGATTTTGAACGTAAAACCGGCGCTCACATGGCGAGCGGCCGTATTATCCGTCAAGGATCTTCCGGCCGGAGCGGCCATCGGCTACGGCGCAACTTTCAAAGCTGTGCGGCCGATTCGAGTCGCTGTTATCGCGGCCGGCTATGCCGACGGTATCCCGCACAGGCTCGGAAATCGCGGCAACGTCATTGTCCACGGAAAGCTAGCCCCAATCGTGGGCGCTGTGTCGATGGACATGACCTCCATCGATGTGACTCACTGCCCGGAAACCAGGATCGGAGATGCTGTCACTCTGCTCGGAACCGAAGGCAACATCACCATCGACGCTCAGCAGATTGCAAAAGCCGCGCAGACCATCTCTTACAGCGTGCTCTGCGGAATTCACGCCCGCGTTAAAAGAATATACATTTAAGCCGTTTTTCAACAATTGCTTAGGCATTTTGGGGCCGGAGCACTCATGCTACATTCGATAAAGATCAACCAAAAGTCCGGGGAACTTTTACTGCCAGGTTTCCGTCCCTCGACAACGGACGAAGAGAGCTTGTCGACTTGAAACGAAAATGGAAAATACTGCTGGTAGTCGCTCTGTTGGTGCTCGCTGCCGGCGGGGTATTTGCCCGCATCGAAGTCGCCCGGCGTGGTGTAGTAACGGTTCAGACCGCCAGAGTCGGGCGCATGGACGTGACTGCCATCGTTACCGCTTCTGGTGAAATCAAGCCCAGGAATTACATCAATATCGGTACGAATACGCCCGGAGGCGCGCCGATTACTGCGCTTTTGGTCAAGGAGGGGGATCACGTTCGCAAGGGCCAGGTGCTCGCACGCCTGGCTAGCGTTCAGCCCGCCGCGGATCTCAAAGCCCAGGATGCCGCATTGAACGCGGCGCTCGCCGATTCCGCCGCCAGTGAAGCCGCACTCAAATCGTCCGATGACAACATCGCCGTCGCTCAGGCGCAAGTCGAGCACGATCGCGCCGATCTCGACCAAAAAAAAGTAGATCTGAAACGTAGCCAACAATTATTCGATTCGAAACTTATCTCGAGCCAGGATTACGAAGCCAAGAAGGCGACGTTCGATCTGGCGGAGACCACTCTCGCGGCTTCTGAGCAGCGGCTTGCCCAGGCAAAGGCCCAGCGCGCTCAGGCGTTGGCTCAACTCCAGTCTGCTCAAAAGAAGATCGCGCAGGGTCAGGCGATGGTCGCGAGATCGGCGAACGTCCTATCGCAGTACGAGGCTATCGCGCCGCTGGACGGTGTCGTCACGAACCTGCCCGTTCGAGTAGGTGAGACCGTTGTTCCAGGTATTCAAAATTCGTCTTCCTCTACTATCATGACCATCGCCGATATGTCGATCATCACCGCGGAAGTGCACGTCGATGAGACGGACATCGTCAGCGTAAAGCTGAATCAGAACGCCGACGTTACCATCGATGCGATCCCGAATAAAACGTTTAAGGGCAAAGTGATCGAGATCGGCGATACGGCGCTCGTGCGCTCCACGGGCGTCGCGGCGTCTCAGAGTCAGACTTCGAGTCAGGAGGCGAAAGACTTCAAGGTCGTTATCGCGCTCGATATCCCGGAAGACATGGTCAGACCGGGCCTCTCCTGCACCGCGAAGATCGTCACCGCCACTCGCCGCAATGTACGGGCCATCCCTATTCAGGCGCTCACGATCCGCCAAAGAGGCCAGTTGCAGCCGGCTAGAAAAGGCAATGCTCCGATTGATATTGCCGCCCAGAGAGCCGCCAAAGAGGAGCTTCAGGGCGTATTCGTCGTGAACAACGGTAAAGCGGAGTTTCGTAAAGTGGAGACCGGCATTGCGGGCGCGACTGAGATCGAAGTCCTCGGTGGGTTGAAGGACGGCGACCAGATCGTCACCGGAAGTTATCAGGTGATCCGGACTCTCAAGAACGAGGCCAAGATTCGCATCGATAATAAAGCTCCCGTTCAGGCGCAACCGATCGCGACATAGGTAGCGCTTAAGTACGACATGCCGATACTCGAAACAACACCGGAAAACCTCACGCAGGAAGAGCGTGAGCAGCGCGGCGAGCAACTCAGGCGCGAAGGTATTGTTATTCGGACATACGATCTTTGGAAGACGTATGTCATGGGCGATCAGGAGATCCATGCCGTTTCCGGCGTCGACATCGAGATCAGGCGTGGCGAGTACGTCGCGATCATGGGGCCATCGGGCTCCGGCAAGTCGACTCTCATGAACTTGATCGGCTGTCTGGACACGCCCACGAAGGGTCTCTATTACCTCAACGGCAAACTGGCGAGCGATATGGAAGACGATGAGCTGGCCAGGATCCGGAACAAAGAAATCGGGTTCGTATTCCAAACGTTCAATCTTCTGGCGCGCGCAACGGCGCTCCATAATGTCGAGTTGCCGCTCATCTACGCCGGTGTATCGTCTCAGGAGCGGGTTACCCGGGCCAAGGAAGCTCTTCGGGCCGTTGACCTGGAAACGCGCATGGATCATAAGCCAAACGAGCTCTCTGGCGGCCAACGGCAGCGTGTTGCGATAGCGCGGGCGCTTGTGAACCGGCCGTCAATTCTGCTAGCGGACGAACCCACCGGCGCACTGGACACAAATACGGGGAACGAGATTATGGCGCTGTTCGAGCGCCTTCATGAGCAGGGCAACACTATTGTCCTGGTTACGCACGAACAGGACATCGCCATGCACGCGCATCGCATCATTCACATCAGAGACGGTAAGGTCGAGCGGGACGAGCACGTGACTCGCTCGTAGCTTTGGCAGTTTTTCAGTAGAAGCGGACGATTTACTAGAACCTGTTTCAAACGTTCGCCGTTATCGAATAACATGGGGGTACTGTACATCCTGGTGAAGGCGATGGCATTCGCTCGCCGGGAATGGGGTCGGGGCATAGGTTGGTTCCTTCCCTGATAGAAGGTTTTGTTCGCGCCGGGGTTGGCGCGGCAGCCCGCCCGCTGTGGCGGCTCGTCAGCGAGGGAGGGGAGTATTGATGTGTCCCACGATGTCTCGGTTCGCATCCTCATGGCCGAGGACAATGCAATCAATCAAAGAGTTGGCAAACTGATTCTGAAGCGCGCCGGGTTCGATATTGACCTGGTGAGCGATGGCTCGGAGGCCGTGGAAGCTCACCGCGCGAAGGGCTACGACATCATTCTGATGGATTGCCAGATGCCGGCCATGGACGGCTTCGAGGCCAGCAAAAAAATCCGCCAGCTTCACCTGCGCCAACCCGTTATTATCGCTGTAACGGCGAATGCGCTTACCGGGGAACGCGAGAAATGCCTTGAGGCCGGAATGGACGATTATCTGTCAAAGCCGTTCCAGGCCGATCAGCTGGTTTCGCTCGTCCGAAAATGGGCCGCGGCGCGAAGCGCAATGAGTGAGCCAGAATCTGAAAGTAAGAAGTAAGAATCAGGCAGGTTACACGCAATCAGGGCGTCTTTCCGCTACACAATGGCCGCTTCGGTAGATTTGCGGGCTGTGGGCTGCCGAATTCGCTGTCTGACCCGGCTCGCGGTTCGCGTCACACTCCGCGTGGGCTGAACGGCCCCACCCCGGAGCTTTGATGTATCACCACTTAAAGAAACTGATGTACACGGTGCGAGTCGGCACACCCGACCCCGTTTTCGGCAAGATGCTGCTCGAGCAATTTGGCGGCGCAAACGGCGAGCTCGCAGCGGCGATGCAGTATTCCATTCAAGGCATCAACTGCGACGATCCAGGACGCAAGGATCTTCTGATGGATATCGGCACCGAAGAGCTGAGTCATTTGGAAGTAGTCGGCACACTCGCTCGCATGCACCTGAAGCCAATGAAAGGAAACCGGACTGCAGCCGAAGCCGATCCTTTGATCGCTATCGTCAGCGGCGGCGGCATTTCGCTCAACAACTCCGTGGGCAATCCCTGGACCGCCGATTACCTCAAGATCAGCGGCCAGCTCGAGGTCGATCTGCGAAATAACATCGCTGCCGAAGCGCGGGCCAAGATTACATACGAGAATCTCATTCAATTCACGGATGACGGTGGAACAATCGATGCACTCAAATTTCTCATGACGCGCGAAATCACCCACATGAAAGCCTTCATGCTCGCGCTCGATACTTTGGGCCGTGGCCCGTTGTCCGTTGGAGACATGCTGCCTAATGCCGAATGGGTAAATAAGTATTTCAATGACTCGACAGGCACCGGCGATTTTGGAGAGATGGATCAACGCGGCCCCTGGAACGAGGGAGGCGATTGGGAATTCATTCAATCGCCCGCCGTCGAAGCCTTCCAGTCAGGCGGCGACGGGAAATCGAGGGGTATGGAACGAACTGTGAGCAGGTGAGTAAACTCGCTGCACGACCGCCTCGAAACGCTACCCACCTACTGGCGCGGTTCGTAAGTCAGCAGATATCGAACTAACGCATTCTGCTCTTCGGCTGTAAAGCCCGATTGCGAATCGACAACACGCGGCTGCTGTCCGCGAGCAACAGAGAATCGGAATTCAGCGCGTGAACATTGTTGTTCTGCGAACTCAACCCGCGGAACGGGCCCGCGATAAAATTGCCGCTCCAGGCATACGGGTGGTTGCCCCAGGTGAATGACACCGGGATTTGTGTGGGATCGGCCTTCATATCCGTCATCGAATCGAAGTTTCCGCGAGGCCACATCAGCAGAGCGGCATCCACTGCCTGCTCGAGCGCCGCAATATTCGGCAGCGGCTGCGTGCTGCCATCGGACGCTTTCACAATCCGGTTCGCATCCGTCGGCACATCCCGTAACGGCGATATATCGGTGTGCATAAAGTATGCCGCCGAATTGGTTCCCAACGCGAGCAGCAAGCCTGCATTCAAATCCTGATTCGGCGCGCCTTCGACGACTCGCTTCGTCTCCGGGTCCACCGTCGCGTGACACGCCGCACACGTGATCCCCACCCGAATCTTCCAACCCGAAACCGATATCGCCATTCCGAGCGGCGTCATTGCCCCGCTCGGCACATCCAAGCCAGTATCGAAGTACGAGCCTCTCTGAAAAGTTCGGCCGCCGATCTTCACCGTCTCCGGCACTTTCACTCGTAGATTTGTTGTGCCTTGCGCTTTCAGAGCGAGAACGGCCTCGATCACGTTACCGATCCGCAGCGGGCCATCCAGAATTCCGACCACGTCGGTCAGGAAAATCTCGTTGCCGAACGTCTCCTTGTAGAACGTCTTTCTTCCCAGCCGCAACAGTCGTTCGTCTATCCTCACGCGGCCGTTCTTGGGCGACAGCTTGGCTCGGCCCTCTGGAGTTTGCAACAGCCGCGCGGCATCCTCAGGCGAAAAGGCCTGGCCCCAGAGATCATAAGCCTCGGGACTCTGCCTTGTCCGGCTCATCACCTTTGCGGGCGACGGTTCGTACGCATATTTGAAACCTACAGTCCCGACCACCACGACGCCGGCGAACAGGACCACGAAGAGCAAGATAATGATGCGAACTAGCCTGGTCACCGGCCTCACCCCGTCTCCAACCGCAGCCTCATATCGCGACTACGCTGCTGCCCACCTTGCCCCACACGAACTGCTTCCAAAGCATATTCAGATAAATCCTGGTTAGCCACCTAGGCGCATAGTACCGATCTGCGCCCGACTAGCAAGGTTTCGCTAGATTCTCTAAAGCGGAATCGCACTCAAGTCGATAGAAGCTTCTGAGTGCGGTTTGATGCCCTTGGAGAACGCACATCTCGAAAACACAAACTGGCACTGCGACTTGCAGGTCAGCGATATCCTGCTGGTTGACTCCTCCCTAGCCCGTCGCCGAAGCGTCTCGGCCGCACTCGGCCATGTCGGGTATCGGTTTATCGAAGCGACGACTACATCGGAGGCCCTGGCGAGCATCGCCGGCCGGCGTATCGATCTGGTGCTCATCGATCTGCAGGCGCCCGGACTCGGCGCAATCGGCTTCTGCAAAACCATCCGGCAATCCGTGCGGAACCGGCTGCTGCCCGTTTTTGTCTTGGGGCGTAGCGGTAACCCCGAAACGGAAATCCTCGCCCTCGATTCCGGCGCAGACGGGTTTATCTCAGCGCCGATTCGGGCCGGCACTCTGCGCGCGCGCGTGCAAGCCAGCCTCCGTCAGAAAGCGCTCGTTGACGAACTGGACGAAAGCGAAGCGGTTCTGTTCTCGCTGGCTGAAGCCGTTGAGCAGAAGGATCCTTCGTTGGGCCAACACTGCGCCCGCCTCGCCTCCATGGCGTCGGCGCTGGGCACTGCTCTCGGGCTTTCTGACGAGGACATCTCGGCCCTCCGCCGCGGCGCATATCTGCACGACATAGGCAAAATAGGTATCCCCGACAGTGTTCTGTTCAAGCCCGGCCCGCTTACTCCCGAGGAGTGGCAGACCATGAAGAGCCACCCCGAGCGCGGAGAGCGCATCTGCAGCCGCGTTCCCTCTCTTGCCCGCGTTCTTCCCATTATTCGCCATCACCACGAAAAGTGGGACGGAACCGGGTATCCGGATGGCCTTACAGGCGAGCAGATACCGCTGCTTGCACGCATCCTGCAGACAGTCGACATCTATGACGGCCTGACGGCGGTGCGCCCATACAAGCCGGCCTTCAGCTCCGAGGAAGCACTGCAGATTCTGCAGGAAGAGGCGCGCAAGGGGTGGCGCGACCCCAACCTCGTAGCGGCGTTTTCAGCGATCTTGCCCAGCTTGCAGACACAAACGGCGCCCAAGGTCTCCGACAGTTCGGCGTCGCTTCAGGCACTCGCGAGTTCGCTCGATCGTTTTCGGAAGCCCGCGGGCGCAGAAGAGCCCACCGAAGCGGCAGAGATCGACACCTCGCTCCCACTCGCCAGCGGGCTATAACATCGTTGTGCACCCGGCAACGCGCACGCCGAAAGATACGTGCGACAGTAGAATCTACACATGAAAGAGCCCGTGGAATCTGCCTCCGCATTGATCGACGAAAGGATCAAGGAACTTGGCGACTGGCGCGGGAAGACGCTCGCGAAAGTGCGCCAACTCATACACGACGCAGATCCTGAAATCGTCGAAGAATGGAAATGGATGGGGACTCCGGTCTGGTCGCACAGCGGCATCGTCTGCACGGGAGAGACGTACAAGACTCACGTGAAGATGACCTTTGCCAAGGGAGCTGCGTTGAAGGACCCCTCAGGTCTATTCAATTCCAGCCTCGACGGGAATGTCCGCCGGGCGATCGACATCCATGAAGGCGATAAAATCGACGAACCGGCGCTGAAGGATCTCATCCGCGCTGCCGTGACGCTCAATATCGAGCTCAAAACGAAACCGAAGCCCCGGCGAGCGCACCCCAGCAAGCGCACTGACTAACTTTGTCTCACCCGGTTCCGCCTGCCACACTGGTAAGCGGCACTATCGCCCCTCATGGCATCGCAACCAAACGGCACAGCACTCTTCGTACTGAACTCGCAAATCGTCCAGTGCCGCCGCTGTCCCCGTCTCGTCACCCACCGCGAAGAGATCGGCCGCATTCAGCGCCGCGCCTACCGTGGCCAGGAATATTGGAGCAAACCGGTGCCCGGCTTCGGCGATCCGAACGCACGCTTGTTAATTGTGGGCCTCGCTCCCGGCGCACACGGCGCAAACCGGACCGGACGCATGTTCACCGGCGACCGCTCGGGCGAGTTCCTCTATCGCGCCCTCTATGAAACCGGCTTTGCCAGCCAGCCCGCCAGCATCTCCCGCGATGACGGTCTCACCCTGATCGACGCGTACATCACAGCGCCCGTGAAGTGTGTTCCACCCGACAACAAGCCGGCGACCGGCGAAGTCCTCACGTGCCGCTCCTTTCTCGCGCAGGAGTTGGCGCTTCTGAATAACGTCCGGCTTACAGTTGTCCTCGGCGGCATCGCGTTTAACGCTTACCTCTCCGTTCTCCAGGATCGCGGACTCATCAAATCTCGCGCGCCTTTTAAGTTCGCTCACGGCGCGACTTACGAGACACACGCCGGCGGCCCGCTCGTGCTCGCTTCTTATCACCCCAGCCAGCAAAATACGTCCACGGGCCGGCTTACAGCACACATGCTCCGCGACATTTTCGCGAAAGCCCG
>JAFAQG010000302.1 GCA_019246575.1 Acidobacteriaceae bacterium | reverse complement strand
GATACCAACGAGAGCTCTGGCCGTTGTACGCACGTATGTAGAGAGCGTCATCGACGACTACGGACCAAATCCAAGTAGGTGTTCCATACGTCTTGCCATCTTCACGGAAGGGTGAGATGTGCAGGTCATCCGTGGCCGCGATTTGGGTCAGTTCTTGTTTTGTCCACATATAGACTCCTTCGGACCGGCAATCTACGGCTGCAACAGGGTCTTGATCGCCCTTCGCTCATCCATCGCTTTGTAACCCTCGGCAACTTGGTCGAGCGGCAACGTAAGGTCAAAAACCTTGCCGGGATCGATCTTTTCGTTCAGCACCAAATCAATCAATTGAGGCAGGTACCGCCGAACGGGAGCCGGGCCGCCGTGCAGATGAACATGCGCGAAGAACAGACCCGAACCATCGAGTTCGACTCCGTGCGGAACCCCGACGTAGCTCACGTAACCACCCGGACGCGCGGATCGAATCGCCTGCATCATCGATTCCTGAGTGCCCACGCACTCGAGCACGGAATCAGCGCCGATCCCCTTTGTCAAATCCTTAATGCGCGCAGTACCTTCCTCTCCGCGTTCGGTCACAATGTCAGTCGCGCCAAATTCGCGCGCGAGTTTCTGTCGTGATTCGTGCCGGCTCATGGCGATGATGCGGTCAGCGCCCATCTGCTTGGCCGACAGCACGCCGAGCAATCCGACCGCGCCATCTCCCACCACTACCGCCGTCGAACCTGGCTTTACGTTTGCGGCGTCGGCGGCGAACCAACCTGTGCCCAGAACGTCAGACGTCGCAAGCAAGCTGGGTACAAACTCTTTCGGAGGAACATCACTGGTTGCCACGAGCGTGCCGTCCGCGAGAGGAACACGCAATAGGCTGGCCTGCGCAGCACTCATGAACTCGCGGTGTACGCAAGAGGACTGATAACCGTCTCGGCAGATGATGCAGGTATTGTCAGAGGTAGCGAACGAACCGACGACGAACTGGCCCGGTTTGATGTTCTTGACATCCTTGCCCACTTCCTCAACGATGCCGCAGTACTCGTGACCCATAGGAGTGGGTTCTTTAATTGGTGCAATGCCACGATATGGCCACAGATCCGATCCGCAGATACAAGTGGCCGAAAGCCGAATGATGGCATCTGTGGCTTGTGTAATCTTGGGCTCCGGAAGGTCCTCGGAACGGATATCACGTCGACCGTACAGCATAGTTCCTTGCATTTGTAATCTCCTTCTTCATACTTCGCGAGTAATCGGCAGGAACGACAATCAGCCCACCGTCATCCCGCCGTCGACCGTGAGCGCCTGGCCCACTACATAACTCGCCCCTGAGCTGCAGAGCCATAACACCGCTGCGGCGATCTCTTCGGGGGTGCCTGCTCGGCCGATGGGCACGTTCTTAGCGATATCGTTGTAGGCGTCTTCATTGCCCAGCACGACGTCCCGTCCAATCTGCGTATCGATCAAACCGGGATTCACCGCGTTCACTCGGATTCCATGCTTGATGTATTCCAGTGCCGCCGTTCTTGTCAGGCCGACTACGCCGTGCTTGGACGCGATGTAGGAACCGATGCCGGGGTTTCCCGTCAACGCACCCACGGATGCATTATTGACGATTGCGCCGTTACCCTGGCGCTGCATCTGCTGCAGTTCATATTTCATGCAGCTCCAAACGCCGCGCAGATTAATCCCGATCACCGATCCCATTCCTCACGGGTGCTCTCGGCCGTTGGCACAACACGCGCCATCACTCCCGCATTATTGAAGGCAACGTCTAGACGCCCAAACTCTGCAACCGTGCGTTCCACCATCGCCGCAACCTCAGCGTTATCGCTCACATTGCACCGGACTGCAATTGCTTTATGACCGGCGGCCCTCAGCTTCTGGGCTTCACCGTTCAGAACGTCCTCTCTGAAGTCGGCTAGCACAACGGCAGCACCTGCCTCGGCAAATGCACGCGCTGTGGCTAGTCCCATACCAGACGCTGCTCCCGTGACGAGTGCCACCTTTCCGCTGAAATCCAATACGTTGTGAGTCATGATTGTGCCTTTAGTATGCAGGGGATTGCCGATTGTGGGCGGGATGACCTGCAACGAGCAATGAGGCTACCGTTGCTCGTCTGTGTGCTCTAACACCAGGCTAAAGGCAAACACGAGCTTTGAGAAGGCCCTCAACGCAACAAGCCTTTGTGAGTAAAATTCACAAATGGCAGCAACGGATTTCGGCGCACTCTCCGTGTTTCTAACAGTGGCTGAAGAGCGGAGTTTCACAAAGGCCGCTAAGCGCCTGGAGGTTTCACCTTCGGCAATCAGCCATTCCATGCGGGAACTTGAAGAAGAGATTGGAGTTCGTCTACTCTCGCGAACGACGCGAAGCGTCGCACTGACTGATGCTGGCGAGCGCCTCAGGGCTCGATTGCAGCCCTCCTTCGCCGAGATCGGAGATGCATTGGGCGAGGTTTCCGGGTTACGAAACAAGCCTGCGGGTCGGGTACGATTGCTTCTGCCGCGGCTGGCGGTCAGCAGTGTGTTGGCGCCAAAGCTCGCCCAGTTCGCTAATGAGTATCCGGAGATCGTGCTTGATGTTACGACCGACGACAACCGTACGGACATTGTCGCCGCAGGGTTTGACGCCGGTATTCACTTTGGGGAGTACATCGCAAAGGATATGATCGCCGTCCGTGTGTCGCCGGACCTGCGGCCCGTCATAGTCGGCTCACCGGCTTATCTCAAGCTGCATCCGCGACCGAAATCGCCGCGCGACCTGATCCGACACAGATGTATCAATTTCCGTCACGGAGATGGCGGTTTATATCGATGGGAGTTTGAGAAAGGCAAGAAATCACTATCTGTTGCTGTAAGCGGTCCGCTCATCGTGGATGATCTCAATCTAGTCATACGCGCTGCAACCG
>JAFAQG010000914.1 GCA_019246575.1 Acidobacteriaceae bacterium | reverse complement strand
CTGACCGCATGCTCTCCGGGCTGCGGCTGTTTTCGTCCTTTGGGCGGATGGAAGCAAATCGTCCAATACAGCTCAACCGTCCCGAGCGGCCGCGTCGTCAGATACTCATGCCGTTTCCGCTGTGTTTCCGCAATCACTTCGTTTGCCGAATCGGCATACCGGCTCTGCGGCAACGCGCAGCCGCGACGCTTGATGAGCATCTGGTACAGCGAACAGTCTTCCGGCAGCAGGCGCATCGCTTGCACGAGACGCGACGAGACATTCGCGAGTTCGGTATCACTTAAGCATTCGGGATCAATGCCGCGGATGCGGAAAACGCTGCCGTATGCACCCGATTGTGTCGCGAAGATATACGGATCGAGGAAGCGCTCGAGCGAAACGAATTCGCTCGAGACGCCGGCCGATTCGAACCAGCGGTTCATCGCCGCACCTTCCCGGGATCGTAGGAAGCGCTCTGGAGGAACGACAGGCACCAAAGCTGGTACATCTGCCGGTCCTTCCGAAGCGCAAAGCGGACGACCGCCGGCGACGCAAAGACCAGCACGAGGCCCAACAATACATCAACGAATAGGGCGAGGCACGCACCGATACCGATGCACCCGAGGGCAAGGCGATAATCCAGCCCTAGCCTGTTCTTCGGTTTGTTCAGCGTGTCGTTCAATGGAGTCCCGGTCCTCCTCTGGTCTGGCATGGCTTCACTCCTCGTTGCTATGGAAGAGTGATGCCCGTGATACTGCTCACCCACCCGCGCGCGTGTCCAATGACGAAAATGGCGCCGATCGCACAAAGCAAACTGACAATGCCCTCGCCCACGTTGCGCCCCCTGATCGCAAGCGCGGCGAAAATAATCGCGATGACAGCCGCAACCGCGCCGATAACCTCAAAGAGAGTCAAGAGCGCCCCGGCCTCTTGCTGAATGTTTCCGGTATCCAGCGTCTGCGCAGCAGCGATACTGGTAACCGCTAAGAGAAAGGCAAAGCGGGTCTTGGATTGCATACTCATCTCCTGTTCTGAATTTGGAATTTTGCACGCACATCCGTACGCCGACTGGAATGTGAACGGTAGTTCGATTCCGGCATGCCTAATAAAAGCTTCGATAGGTACTGCAAGCCCTGCATCGGCCGCCACACCCCAGTGCGCGCGCAGAGAAAAGGAATAGGCGGCTCTGACCGAGATAGAAATAGCCGGACGCGTGTTAAAAGAAAACGGGAATCAACCGTTCGAGCCTCGCGGGCCCGGTGTTCAGGGGCTTTTTCACCACGTTTGCAGTCGCCATAGAATGGCACGGAATCACTGCCCGTTATCGCCCAATTCGAGCCGAAATGGCCCAAAAAACGGACAAACAGATCAACGTCAAATGAACAACTTAGCTTCCGTTGCGATACCAGGAAGGGTCTTAATCTTCCTTGGTAAGGAAGAGGTCACCGGTTCAATCCCGGTCAACGGCTCCAAATTCGGCTCTACGCACTTCGCCTCTACGCACTTAATGGGGGCAAGCACAACGTTTCTCACACGAACGGATGCGCGGCTGCGATTTCATACTTTTCAGTGATTTAGCGGGATTTTACGAAACGAACTCGCAAGCGATTCTATGCGTCACCAGCTCAGCTCGATGAGCGAAATCGCCTGGAGCGGCAGGGAAAAGTTGACGTCCTCGGAGCCGGTGCGACTTTCGACCCAGCGCGGTGACTCCCAGAGCTGTAAATGCCCGGCAGCTTCGAGCTTTCCATACTGATCGGCGGTTGGGTTCTGAGGAGAACCCATCTGCTTCCAAAGCGTATACGAGTTGCTGTGATCCTGGTCGATGCGGTAATGCCGCATCAGCAGGCGTTTGCGATCCGAAGGCAATCCGGTGATCTTCAGATCTACTTGCGCTGGAGACCCCGTTACGTCGTCATCGCAGTAATGCCAGACCATAACAGAGATGTTGCGATCGGTGCGCGCGGCGAGCGCGTCGATATCCGCGCCTTGAGCGACACCGGTTTTCACGATGGTATCGGCCGGCACAGCGCCGCTACTCTTGACGTTAATCAAATCGCCGCGCATTAACCCGAGCATCCGAAAGAAGTTCAGCACAGGTTTATCGACCCCGTTGGTCGCCAGCGTGCGGAAGCCGGCGAAGTACGGCTGATCTTCGAACTCAAATGCCCAGGTCAATATGCCTTCTAGATTCATATGATCCCGAGCCGCCAGCGCGATGAGCGTTTTGAGGGTTACTGCTTCATAAGCGGGGTACAGCGTGCCGTTGCGATATGCATTCTGCGGGTAGACACGGGCCGAGCAGGCGGCGCAGCCTTCAGGATCGGCTTCGCTGATCACAATGGGCACATTCGAGAACTTGGGAAATGAGCGAACGATCTCGAACCCTCGCGCAGTATCTTTCATTTCCTGCGAGACGCCCATCTGCACGTGTCTACCGACGAGCTTGGGGCGGCCTTTTGCATGGAAGCTGATGAAGTCCAAAGGCGCGCCTTGCCCGCCGGTGGCGGCATTCTTGCCCGAAACGCAGTGCCGTAAGAACTGCTGAAGGAATGCTCCAGCCTTTGCATTGTCCGGCCCCGTGGAAGCCGGGCCTCCGACGCGGGCCGAAGGGAGTGCACGCTTTACCGCGGCCGCTGTGTAGTCGTAGAGCTCGTCGTACTCTTCCGGCGTGCCATGCCAGTAACCGATGTTGGGCTCGTTCCAAACTTCCCAGTCCCAGGTTTCGACCGCGCGTCTTCCGTATTCCTCCACGCAATGAGTTACCCAGCGATAGATAAGCTCGTGCCATTTCTGGTAATCTCTTGGCGGATAAGTCCAGCCTATGTTGTAGTTATCGTTTTTGCCGCCGGGAATCCAGGTGGGAGTATAGGGGTCGGGGTGGCTGGAAAGGGCCTGTGGCATGAACCCGATTTCGACAAAGGGCGTCACTCCAGCCTGCACATACGTTCCGAGGATCTTATCGATAATTGTCCAGTTGTAAACAGATTTTCCCGATGGATCTTCCGTGTAGGCGTTGGTGGAACCCCATTTCAAACCGGGGGTTCCGTTTCCGCTTGCTAGTAGAAAATGCGTGCGGATGTGGACGGGAGTATAACTCAGATCTGCTAACTCATGGATGAGCTTTTGTCCGTTCTTCGCGTAAGTATAGTTCGGCTCGTCATAACCGAAGTAGTTCCAGACGGGCTTGAACTGGCCTAAGTTGCGGGACGCGTCTACCTGAATCGTAATTGACTGCTGCGCAGGCGCAAGCACGGGGAACACACAAAGAAAAGCCAGCGAGAGATGTCGCATAGTCCTGTGTCACGGCTTGAGATACTTGCCGATCCAGTTGAAGGCACGTTGGACGCAATCCCGCGTCTCGTCGCTATCGCCGAACAGAAACACATGTCCTCCGGGCGCGTTGCTGTAGGTGTGCGAGTCGAATATTTTGCCATAGGACTTCAAGAGCTCAATCAAGCGCCCGCTGTTCAGCCCGTACGGCACAATTTTGTCGCCCGTTGTGGCCAGCACCATCAAGGGAGTCTGAATCTTCTCGACATAATTTAAGGGCGTGATATCCATATACGCGGCCAAATTATCGATCGGCAGTTGACCTTTGAAGTGCGGTTCCTTCGCCACTTCCATCCGGCGATCATCGGGCTTGTAACTCATGTAAGCGAGGAAGTCCGCGAGGCCTGCAATATCCACCGCGACCTGAAATCGTTTAGGATCGCGCTCGATGGCGAGCAGCGTGGTCATCCCACCGCGGCTATGCCCAAGGATGCCGATTCTTGCGGGATCGACGTTGGGCTGCTTCTTCAGATACTCGTCTGCGGAGAAAATGTCCGCGACGTCGGTGATGCCGTAGTCGTTTTTGAAGTTTTGCTCACCGTAGCCGCTGCTGCCGCGATACTCCGGAAACATGACCACGTAACCCTTCGAAACAGCGAGATCGATTAGAGGGAAGTAACGCCAATCCAACTTTTCGTGAAATCCGCCATGCACGATCAACAAGCCGGGCCGTCGTGCTCCTTCCTGGATGTTCACAGGCGTGAAGATGTATGCCGGGACCATTTCCTTGTCTGTTGCGGGATAGAAAAACCGCCTGACCTGGACACGGTTACCATGCTGCAGGATGAACAGGATCAACGTCGTGTCCACTTCCTGCTCATACATGTTCTGCGTCAGCAGGTCGAGCGCAGTCATCACATCTTTCGGATCGCGACTGATGTACTTGTTGAGCTCGCCTTCATTCGGTGCCGCGGGCGCTTGTCGCGCGGCAGGCTCCGGGGCGGGCGTCTGCCCGAGCGCCGAAATCGTGCAACACGCAATCACAAACATCAGTTTCGCCGAAAGTATTCTGCTGCCGCTCATGCTTTCAAAGGATAGCGCCCGTCGGAAATGTCACAGTTACGTCTAGACCTCCGCGTCCATATTGAAGATATCCCCAAGGCGGTGACAGAAGAGGAACGGGTTTCTTGCTGTCTGGCGTCGGCCGGCCTCGCCCTTTGCGCTATCTTGTAAGTTCCGGTGGCTGCCGTGGGACACTGCCGGACCGACCTGTCGCGCTGTCCCCTAAAAACAGGAGGATTGGATAACAGTGTTTGTTTCAACCCGTTTCAGACAAGATAGCTCGCCGGCTTCGGATGCCGCGGCGAGCGCATCGCGGAGCGCCTCGCTTATAGCTGGCTGGTTAGTCGCGGCCGCCGTCCTGGTAATGAATCCGGCGAGCTTGTTCGCGCAACAGACGCCAAGCGAAACTGGCGGCGAGGCGAGATTACTGTTACCGGATCTCAGCCAATCGACGTTCTTCGGTGGAATCATTGACGGACGTTCGTTGCTGTTATATGGGTTGATTGTTGTTGCTCTCGGGCTCTTGTTCGGGCTGGTTATTTACTACCAGCTCAAAAATATGCCCGTACATAGATCGATGCTCGAGGTCTCCGAGTTGATCTATGCGACCTGCAAAGCCTACCTAGTCGCACAAGCCAAGTTCCTTATTGTGCTCGAGATCTTCATCGGCACGGTAATTGTCTTTTACTTCGGATATCTGGAGCACTTCGGGACAACTAAGGTCCTGATCATCTTGGCGTTCAGTATTATCGGGATCTGCGGAAGCTCAGGGGTCGCGTGGTTCGGCATTCGCGTGAATACGTTTGCGAATTCTCGCGCTGCGTTTGCCAGCCTGGGCGGGAAGCCGTATCCGTGTTATGACATTCCCCTCCGGGCCGGGATGAGCATTGGCATGCTGCTCATCAGCGTCGAGCTGGTGATTATGATGTTCATCCTTCTTTTCATTCCGCACGACTACTCGGGCCCATGCTTCATCGGCTTCGCAATCGGCGAATCTTTGGGCGCGGCAGCCCTGCGCGTGGCCGGCGGGATCTTCACTAAGATCGCCGACATCGGCGCGGACCTGATGAAGATCGTTTTCAAGATAAAGGAAGACGATGCGCGTAACCCCGGTGTTATCGCCGATTGTACAGGCGACAACGCGGGTGATTCGGTGGGTCCCAGCGCAGACGGGTTCGAGACGTACGGTGTTACCGGAGTAGCGCTGATCTCGTTTATTGTGCTGGCGGTGAAGAGCCCAATTGTTCAGAGCCAGCTTCTGGTTTGGATCTTCGCGATGCGCGTGATGATGGTCGTCTCTTCCGGCCTCTCGTATCTGATAAACGGTGCAATCGCGAAGGCGCGCTATCGAGACGTAGACCGAATGAACTTCGAGGCGCCACTTACAACTCTGGTCTGGCTGACCTCGATTGTGTCGATCGTGGCCACTTACATCGTTTCCTATGCGATGATTCCGGATCTCGGCGGCGACACTACGCTCTGGTGGAAGCTTTCGACCGTAATTACCTGCGGTACGCTCGCCGGAGCCGTAATTCCCGAACTGGTGAAGGTATTTACGTCCACCGAATCGCGTCACGTTCGGGAAATCGTAAGCTCGTCGCGCGAAGGAGGCGCTTCGCTGAATATCCTCTCGGGTTTCGTCGCGGGAAATATGAGCGCCTACTGGTTGGGAATTGCGATTCTCAGCTTGATGGCGGCGGCTTACGGGGTAAGCACGGCCGGTCTGGGCACTCTCATGGTTGCGCCGTCCGTGTTTGCGTTCGGCTTAGTGGCATTTGGGTTTCTTGGAATGGGTCCGGTAACGATCGCAGTCGATTCGTACGGCCCGGTAACGGACAACGCTCAATCGATCTACGAGCTCTCGACAATCGAGCAAATTCCCGGCATCGAACGCGATCTTGAAAGTTCTTTCGGCTTCCGTGTCGATTTCGAGCGCGCCAAGGACAATCTCGAACAGAACGACGGCGCGGGGAACACGTTTAAGGCGACTGCGAAGCCTGTGTTGATCGGTACCGCTGTCGTGGGCGCCACAACCATGATCTTTTCGATCGTGGTTGCGTTGACACACGGATTGCGGCCGGATCTGCTTTCGAATCTCTCGATTCTTCATCCGCCATTCCTGCTCGGTCTTATCACCGGAGGCTCAATGATTTACTGGTTTACCGGGGCATCGACGCAGGCGGTCACAACGGGCGCGTACCGTGCGGTCGAGTTCATCAAGGCAAACATCAGGCTAGAAGGCGTTACCAAGGCTTCACAAGAAGACAGTGTGAAGGTGGTGGAGATATGCACACGCTACGCACAGAAGGGTATGTTCAATATCTTCCTGTGTGTTTTCTTCGCCACCCTGGCGTTCGCGTTCGTGGAACCGTACTTCTTTATTGGATATCTCATCTCGATCGCGTTATTCGGGCTGTATCAGGCAATCTTTATGGCGAATGCAGGCGGGGCCTGGGACAACGCGAAGAAGATTGTAGAAACCGAGCTTAAGCAAAAGGGCACTGACCTGCACGACGCAACGGTGGTCGGGGACACGGTTGGCGATCCGTTCAAGGACACGTCGTCCGTTGCGATGAATCCGATTATCAAGTTCACGACCTTATTCGGATTGCTGGCCGTCGAATTGGCGGTATCGTTGTCGGGCGAGCACGGCTCGGCGTTGAGCTGGCTGCTGGCGGGAATTTTTCTACTGATCGCGATGGTGTTTGTGTGGCGATCGTTCTACGGAATGAGAATCGCGACCGCAGAAGTGGCAACCACTGCCGAAGTGCCGACCGTGTCCGTACCTTAACTTAACCGCGGCACACGTTCATGCCTTACCGCAGAGAAGTTCTTATGCGGTGGCCGCGAGCAAAGATTCAGTTTCTTCCACTACGGATGGTTCAATGGCCATTATGCGCAGGCCACTGCGGCCGCAAGGGCATGGCTGGTTTTCAAGGTACCGGGTTAGACCCGTTCGGATTGCCGTGTCGCCCGCATGAAGCACCAGCTGGCGTTTATACGCGGAGAACCGCACTCCCGGCTCAACGTGCCATCCGTCCTGCGCCTCGCATTCGCGGGCAAGCAACGTGCCGGCCGCATCCGTATACAGTTCGAAAACGGGCACGCCGAACCGTTGCCACAAAACGACCCTGAACACATCGGTTACGGGCTTGTCCCCGAGTTGAGTAACGATGAAGATGGAATGGTCGACGGTAGTCAGGTCGACGGTCCGCAGATCCATGCGCTCGACTAGGCGCTGAAGCTCGGCAGCAGAGCCCACGAGGACGTTAGGCGCGTACGCCTGGAGATCTTTCCAGCGCGGCGGGGGGAAAAGACCGACACCATCGAATGTCGCGGTTGCCGAAAGCTGGGCAATCCGAACCTTCGCACAGCCCGGAACGGGCAGCTTCGGATGGCGGAGTACGTGCGGACCGAGACGCATAATGCTCGAAACTCGTCAGGAACAAAGTAGGATCTATGCGCATACTCCTCGCGTCAGATAAATCTGAGAACGAATGACTTTCCCTATGGCCTCAGCATTCTGGCTTACATTTAGCTGCTTATTCGTCTCGTCTTCGTCCCTTTGTCAGCCGCCCAAATCGGAAAATCCGCCGATACCCGGCGCTACAAACGAGACAGTTCCACACCCCGGCGCAAATCCGCCCGAACCGGAGGTCAAACGAATCTTCGGAATCATTCCCAATTACCGTACATTCCCGACGCTCGTTAATTACGAACCGCTCACAGCAAGCCAAAAGTTCAAGATTGCAGCCCAGGATTCGTTCGATCGGGGAACTTTCATCCTGGGCGCAGCATTCGGAGGTCAGGCACAGGTTTCACGATCCAATCCGTCCTTCGGAGATGGCGTCGGTGCTTACGCCCACTACCTCGCAACCTCCTATGCCGATTTCGTGATCGGCGATTTTATGACGGAAGCGATCTATCCCTCGCTGCTTCGCCAGGATCCGCGGTATTTCAGAAAAGGGACGGGCACGGCTTGGTCGAGGGCCGGGTATTCCATCGGCCAGCTTTTCTGGACCCACAGGGACAGCGGCGGCTCGCAATTGAACTATTCGGAGGTGGCGGGCAATGCAACGGCGGTTGCGATCTCTAATGCATACTATCCGGAAAATCGCGACGCGGGAGACGCGTTGGTGAAGCTCGGAATCCAGCTGGGGGTGGACGGAGTGGCCAATATGCTCAAAGAATTTTCGCCGGATATCTATCACAAGTTGCTGCACCGGAATGGACAGAAAGGTTCGCAGCGGTCCCTGTGATTTTCAAAGATGGGGTCTCTGGGCTCAGGATGACGCGGTTTTAGGATGCGTACCATCATCACTGGACCGAGTGATGATGGCCGAATCGACCGCCGTATCCTGAATCTGATGCGAGGTTACGCTGCGGTACTTTGTCTTGTGTTCTGTCTGCACCCCGGGTTCGCTGCGGAACCGAATGCTCGCATCATCCAGAGCTTCGACGCCGGGTGGCTGTTTCTGAAGGCGGACGCGCCGGGTGCGGAGCAGCCCGATTTCGACGATCACGGCTGGCGATCACGGAACGTTCCCCATGACTGGAGCATCGAAGGACCGTTCGACCCCAATAATCCAACCGGGGGCGCGGGCGCGTTTCTTCCCGCAGGTGTGGGTTGGTATCGCAAGCACTTCTCCCTACCGCGGAGCTTTGCCGAGCGGCGCGTCTTCATCGATTTCGACGGCGTCATGGCAAATAGTGACGTTTGGATCAACGGCACACACCTGGGAAGGCGGCCCTACGGGTATGTCAGCTTTCGTTACGAGCTGACGGGCCATTTGAAATTCGGCAACGCGGAGTCAAACGTGCTCGCCGTGCGCGCGGATAACTCAGCTCAACCTGCATCTCGGTGGTACGCAGGGGCCGGGATCTACAGGCATGTGCGCCTCGTTATCACCGATCCGGTGCATGTGGATCACTGGGCGACTTTCGTATCGACCCCGCAAGTCAGCGCGCAGCATGCAACTATCCACGTGAAGACCAGGATTGTCAATCAATCCGGTGCCGGCCACGATGTGCGAGTAGAGTTCGCAATTATCGCGCCGAACGGGCGCATCCTACAGACAGTGGACACGGTTCGGCAGACTGTCGCAGCGAATCGGACGAGTTCTTTCGAGCAGGACATCGCAGTCGATTCCCCCGAACTGTGGGAACTCAAGAATCCTGTGCTTTATACGCTGGTGGCTCGTGTTCTCTGCGAGGCTCAAACGGTCGACGACGAAACTACACGATTCGGCATCCGCGAATTTCACTTCGATGCCGGAACGGGATTCTGGATGAACGGCAGAAATTTCAAGCTGCTGGGCGTGGCAATTCATGGCGATGCGGGCGGGCTCGGGACCGCTGTTCCCATGCGCGCGTGGCAGCGCCGTCTCGAGATTCTGAAATCGCTCGGCGTGAATGCAATTCGTACGGCGCACAATCCGTTCGCGCCCGAATTCTTAGACCTCTGCGACCGGATGGGCTTCCTCATCATGGACGAGATGTTCGACTGTTGGACGGTGGCAAAGAATCCGTATGACTATCATCTGTATTTCAAGGAATGGTCGCGCACGGACGAGCGGGATACAGTGCTTCGCGACCGCAATCACCCAAGCGTCGTTCTCTACAGCGCTGGAAATGAGATCCATGACACTCCAAAGGCGGAGCTTGCCAAGGAGATTCTTCGCGGACTGCTGGATACCTTTCATCAATATGACCCGACGCGGCCTGTGACGCAGGCGCTGTTCCGACCCAATGCCAGTCACGATTACGAGGACGGGCTTGCGGATATGCTCGACGTCATCGGTCAGAATTATCGCGAGAACGAGATTCTCGCCGCCCATGCTGCCAAGCCCACCCGGAAAATCGTGGGCACGGAAAACGGTCACGACCGCAAAGTATGGCTTGCCTTACGCGATAACCCGCCCTATTCGGGGCAGTTCCTTTGGTCGGGGATTGATTATCTGGGCGAATCGCACCATTGGCCCGTCATCTCGGAGGGTTCCGGACTACTCGATCGCACCGGTTATCCGCACCCACGCGGCTTGCAGCGCGAGAGTTGGTGGTCAAGCAAGCCCGTCGTCCATATCGTTCGCCGCACCGGGACAGATGCTGTAACGCCCATCGACCCGGGTTATGAAGCCGTGCCGTTTCAGTACCGTCAGACAGAATTTGCCGACTGGACGCCTCGTAATCTGTCACCGCATGACGAAATCGTGGATGTGTACAGTAATTGTCGCGACATCGAGTTGATCGTAAACGGTCGATCGCTGGGGCGCCAATCGTTGCGTTGGGATGCTTCGGGTCGCGAGTGGCGGGTGAAGTTTGAGCCAGGGACAATTCGAGCGGCGTGCCGCGACACGAACGCGAGCGAGGAACTTCGAACAGCGGGCAAACCCAGCCGGGTTGGATTAAGTGTTGACCGCGCGCGACTATCTCCGGAATGGAACGACGTTTCGTATGTGAGTGCGACCGTTACCGACAACAGCGGAATTATGGTCCCGAGTGCAAACGATCTGGTGACATTCAACCTTGGTGGACCGGGCGTAATTGCTGCCGTCGACAACGGCGATATCGCGAGTATTGAGCCGTTCCAAGCATCGCAGCGCCACGCGTATCACGGGCGGTGTATCGCGATCGTCCGTGCCACGGCTCCGGCCGGAACCATCGTGGTAGGCGCAAGTGCGCCCGGCCTCGTCGGATCGCAAGTTGAGGTTTTGGCAGTGCCTGCGAGCGAACATCATCCGTTACTTCCGTGAGTGAACGTCCTCGCGTCTTCCTCCTGTCGCCCGCCAAAGCCGGCGGACCGCGATACTCGATGCTGCTGCGGGAGCAGGCAAGCTTCGATCTTGCGGTTAAGCTGCGGCAAGGCACGGCAACCATCGGGCAGATCTACACGTTTATTAGCGGCCTGTATTTTCGCGGCAAAATGGCGTATGCCGAAGTATTCCGCGCAGCCCCTCCGGGTGTTCCTCCGAGACTTGTGATTGTCCCGGGCGCGGGTTTGGTTCCTCCCGAAACGCCTGTCGCGATGGAGCAACTCGAAGCCATTGCGACTGTACCTGTACACGAGGACAACCGCGCTTACCGCGATGCTCTGCTCAGAGCCGCGGAACTGCTGGACCGACACGCTGGCCCGGCATGCTCGTATGTGCTGCTCGGCAGCGTTGCGAGCGCGA
>JAFAQG010000857.1 GCA_019246575.1 Acidobacteriaceae bacterium | reverse complement strand
GAAGACAAAACCCACACAGCATAGTGTGAAAGAGTTGCGCGCCATCGGTATTCAGCCGGACATTCTCCTCTGCCGCTCCGAACGTCAGTTGCCGCGCGAAGTGAAAGAGAAGATCGCGCTGTTCTGCGACGTCGACGCAAGTGCGGTCGTGACGGCCAAAGACGTGGAATCGGTTTACGAAATCCCGCTCGTGTTCGCAGAGCAGGGCGTTGATGAAACGATTCTCCGGCTGCTGAACGTCCGCCCGGGACCACGGGATCTATCGCGCTGGGTCGACATGCTGGACCGTATGAAGAACCCGGCGCGCGAAGTGAGCATTGGTCTCGTAGGTAAGTACGTCGAGTATGAAGATTCCTACAAAAGCCTGAAAGAGGCTCTGCTGCATGCCGGCATAGCACATCGCGCGCGCGTGAATATCGAATGGATCGAGGCGGACCGCATGGATTGGCCCTCCTGCCGCTCTCTTCTGCGGCGATTTGACGGCATTCTCGTTCCCGGCGGATTCGGCAAGCGAGGTATTACGGGAATGCTCAACGCAATTCGATGCGCCCGTGAAGACAAGATCCCGTATTTCGGCATTTGTCTCGGCATGCAGACGATGGTTATCGAATTCGCCCGGAACGCCTGCCGCCTTGCCGACGCGGATTCCACAGAATTCAATCCCACAACTCCGTATCGAGTTATTTACAAATTGCGCGAGCTGAAAGGCGTGGACGAGCTCGGGGGAACCATGCGCCTTGGCGCGTATCCCTGCCGGCTTGCCGATGGCAGTTTCGCTCAACAGGCATATGGTGCAACGGACATCAGCGAGCGGCATCGGCACCGGTACGAGTTCAATCGGGAGTTCGAAGGCATTTTGACAGCCAATGGTCTCCGGCTCACGGGCGAAACGCCTGACGGCATCTATGTCGAGATCTGCGAGGTGCCGGACCACCCCTGGTTCCTCGGCTGCCAGTTCCACCCAGAGTTCAAATCTAAGCCCCTCGAGCCGCATCCGTTATTCAGTGCGTTTCTCAGTGCCGCGCTCAAGCACCGCGACGAGAAAATGCGGCAGCACCATGCGGAACGGGTAGGCATTAGGGAGTATTCGCACGCCGAATGAGCCGCGTTGTCGCGGTGGGCAGCGGGCCAGCGCGGGTCACTTTTTCGAACACCTCACCTCTCGTTTTCATCGCCGGCCCGTGCGTCATTGAAGGGGAAGAGCATGTGCTCCGAATGGCGACCGCCATTCGCGATGTGCTCGGGAGCTTCGTGTTCAAGGCCTCCTTCGACAAAGCCAACCGCAGCAGCTTACATTCGTTCCGTGGACCTGGTCTGCGCGATGGCTTGCGAATTCTGGCGGAAGTGCGTCGCCTCGGTATCCCGGTCCTTACGGACATCCATGTTCCCGATCAGGCGGAAGCAGCGGCTGAGTGCGTCGACATCCTGCAAATTCCCGCGTTTTTATGCCGCCAAACCGATCTGCTGGTCGAGGCCGGGAAGACCGGCCGCGCCGTGAACATCAAGAAAGGACAGTTCGTTTCTCCCGCGGATTTTGCCAACGCCGCCGAAAAGATTGCTAGTACCGGAAACCAGAATATTCTGCTGACCGAGCGCGGTTCGTCTTTTGGGTACAACAACTTGGTGGTCGATATGCGCGGCTTGCGCATCATGGCCGAAACCGGTTACCCGGTCGTTTTCGATGCCACGCACAGCGTTCAGCTGCCGGGCGCGGCTGGCGCCTCATCTAGCGGCCAACCCCAATTTATCGAGCCGCTTGCGAGAGCTGCGACAGCCGTCGGGGTGGCTGCGATATTCGTCGAGGTGCATGATGCACCGGAACGAGCTCTGTCGGATGGACCAAACGCGCTGCGGCTCGAACTGCTGCCTGCCTTCTCCCAGCATCTCCGGGGGCTGGACGCGCTCATAAAAAAGCTGTTGGACTAGATTTCACGGCGAGGATACGCGCCTTTTCTTTGAGACAACGATCCACCGGTCGGGCACGTCGTATCATGGTGAGTTTCATGCTTAACCGTATGTCGTGTCGCGGCTGTACCCGCCGCACCCGTGAGCGAGGCTTCTCGCTTATTGAGCTTCTCATTGTCATCGCTATTATCCTCGTCATCCTCACGATTGCTCTGCCCCAAATGAACAAATCGAAGATGCACGCACAGGAGATGGGCGCGATTGCTGAACTCGGCACCATCAACAAGGCAGAAATTCAATATCAATCGCAATTTGGACAATACGCAACCAGCTTGGCCCAACTTGGTCCGCCAACTGCGGCCGGCGCCGCCGAGGGACCGCAGTCGGCCGGTTTAATCCCGGCGAATCTTGCTAATGGGTCATCGAGTGGATACAATTTCTCCCTCACGCAAACACCGACCGGGTACGCCATAAGCGCTGTCCCAAAGGTGTTCAATAGCACCGGACGCCGAACGTTCTACTCCGATCAGACCGGGATCGTTCGTGAGAACTGGGGTGCAGATGCGGCCACCGCGCAAAGCCCTGAAATAAAGTAGCGCCGGACCCCAGCGCTGATTACATCGAGTCGCGAATGAACTTCCTTCGAGGAGTCTGTTGCTGTCTTGTTGTTATGGCACAGGCGCGTTGCCTCGAAGCGCCGCATGCTGCCGAGGATCTCGCGCGCGAGATCCGCGAACTGACGCTTGATGCTGAAGAAAGTTACCACGTCCGAGACGTCGAGCTTCGCCGCGGTGATCTAAAGATTTTTCTCAATGAAGGGATCCTCTCCTTCGCTAAGCCGGTTGCTGGCCGGCGGGTAGCTGCTTTCTTCACAACGCAAGGTGTGGAAACCGGCGACGCCGAGATCCTTGTCTTGCCGCCGACTGCGGCGGAACGCGCCTCGCTCACTTCATTTGCCGGCAGGCCGAACCTGGATGAGCACTTCAACTCGGCCGTGTTCTTTTTCGCCGACAACACCGTAAATGACGTACTTCAGCAGGTTCCGCAGGGTCGGCTCCGCAACACCCCCGGGATTGTCGAGGGCATTGCGGCGAGCGCGAACGATCTGCTGCAGAACTTTGGCCGGCAATTCGAAACGCGGATCTTGGAATCGCTACTCGACGGACATAATCCAGTTAACGGCTATTTCTTCGCCGGCATCGGCAGCCGGGAACTGGGACCCTTCGATGTGCTCTATGCACCCGACGCTGTTGAACCGGTAAGCGTTGGCAGGGTCGTAGAGGCTGACAACGCCGAGCCGATGTTCCAGCTCTGGACAGGCTACCGACCGCGCAGCGCGCCGCTGTATTCACGGCCCGCACCGGCCATTTCGAATTACCGGATCGCCACCACCATCGGGGACGACCTCAGCATCTCGGCAACGGCCCGATTTGATTTTGCGGCCCACGCAGATACGGGCCGTGCCATCACGCTGAACTTGTCGC